>JAWOEO010000028.1:0-7650 GCA_046482755.1 Halohasta sp.
CAGTCGACCAGCGGTCGCCGCAACGACAACCGGTATCACCCCGGCGGGTGTCGGTGGGCGTATGGTCGACCGCACGCTCGGGGCCGTGTTCGCTGGAATCGTCGGACTGCTCGGCGTTGGACCCGCACTCTCGTGGATTGCGCTGGCCGATCCGGAGGTCTACGACGACCCGACAGCGCGGTCTCTCGCGGTCGGGCTGCTGGTGGCGGTGCCGGTTGCCGTCGGCGGCTATCTCGAATGGTCGACCTGAACCGTCGACGGCGGCCGGCGATGCTGGTAGTTTTTAAGAGCCACGTCGCTACGTAGTAGCTATGCAAACGCACATCGTCCCGGTCGGCTTCGACTACGACCGGCTTATTGCGCCGCTCATCCGCGATCAGTTCGATGTGGATCACGTCATTCTCCTGGAGGGCGCGGTCGGCAGCGAGGCCAACGTCGAGTACTCCCGTCGACTGGCGACCAAACTCGAAACCGACTTTCAGAACCTCCTGGGTGCGGACACCGAACGCATCCGACTGGAGGACGTCTACGACTACGATGCGGCCTTCGAGGGAGCCTTCGAACTCATCAACGACCAACTCGACAGCGGCGCGGAGGTCTGGGTCAACGTCTGTTCGATGCCCCGGCCCGTGAGCTTCGCCTTTGCCACGGCGGCCCACTCGGTGATGGTCGAACGCCAGGAGGACCGCGATCGGATCCACACCTACTACACCGCCCCCGAGAAGTACCTCGAAACCGAACTCGCCGAGGAGCTCCGGGCCGAAGGCGATCTGCTCTCTGACCTGCTTGCGGCCGGCGACCTCGACCGAGACCGCATGGAGACCAGACTCGACAGCATCACCGAGTTGCTGGCTGAGTTCGACGAGCGCGGCGTCACCATCGGCGCGAAGCAGATCGGCGACAGCCACATCGTCGAACTGCCCGTGGCCTCCTTTTCGAGCGTCAAACCGTTCGAGGAACTGGTCCTCTTTACGCTGGGCGAACACGGCGAGTTCGAGTCGGTCAGCGAGTTGGCCTCCACGCTGGCGCGCGACCTCAACGAGGAGTACACCGACAGCTTCCGCTCGAAGGTGATCTACAACGTCGACCGGCTCGGGCCGGGCGGGAAGGGGTATATCGAACAGGAGGAGGTCGGCAAATCTTACCGCACCAAACTCTCCCGTATTGGCGAGCTGTGGGTCCGCTCTCACGCCGACGAGACCCGCGAGTAGTCAGGTCGACGACCGGTCGATCGCCTTGAACGCCGCCTCGAAGTCGTCGAGTTCGACCATCAGCTCCTCGGCCTCGCTGCGCATCTCGGCGGTTGCCCGTTTGAGCTGCTGGTACTCCGCGGACTCCTCGAGTTCCTCCTCGCTCATCTCCTGTTCCAACACGGTGAGTTTCGAGGTCGCCCGGAACAGATCGCTCACCGTCTCGTCGTACTCCTTGGCGGTGAGCTGCTGTTCGATCGCCGCCATCAGCGTCCCTTTGTCGACCGGCTTACAGAGGTAGTCGTCGAACGGCATCTCGATGATGTCGAACTCGGGGTCGATCGCCGTCACCATGATCACCCGGCAGTCGTAGCCCGCCTCCCGGATCCGCTCCAAGACCTCGTTGCCCGACAGCTCCGGCATCCGCCGGTCGAGCAACACCACGTCGACGGTCTCGTCGACCGCCTCGACGGCCGCCGGACCGCCGTAGACGGTGCGGACGTCGTACTCGTCTTCCAGTTGGAGCGTGTAGATGTCGGCGATATCCTGCTCGTCGTCGACGACGAGCACGGTCGGCGTCTCCTGATCGTGAGTGGCCATACAGATTGTCGTATGTACCGATAGGTCGACTGTTCAATATAACTTTGGTCCTCGGCGGACGCTTACCCGACGAGGCCGACAACGCGAAGGGCAAAGCCGAGCACGAACGTCAGCACCAACAGCGCGGTCGTGACGATGACGACCGGCGACAGCGCCGTTTCGTCGATATCGATATACTGGTCCATACCCTCCGTTCCGACACGAGGAACTAACCGTTTGTGGTCGACCGTTTGTTATCGGATCCGATATTTAGAGAGTGAACTAAAAGTAACCCGACAGGCAGGTGACGGTATGGAGCGGCGATACCAATCGGGAATCACGCCGCGGGCGGTGTAGATGGCGTCTACTCCGGCCGATGGCACGACGGGCGACCGGGCGAAGCCGATCGAGCAGTTGGTCGACGCCGACCGACCACCCGAGGTTTTCGCGATCGTCGAGTCCGCGCTAACGGCCTTGGAGCCGGTCGAGGAGGCGTGGTGTTGGCAGTTCGATCCCCAAGCCGAGCAACTGGTCGCCGCAGCCGGCGACACCCCGACGTCGCCGGCGGCGGTGACGACCGCGGCCTTCAAGGCCGGAACGCCACGGTATCCGGCCGACGAGGGACCGGAGCCGGATGCGGCCGCACCGCTGGGGGAGGCGGGGGCAGTCGCCCTCCGCGCCGAAGCGTGTCCGCCGGAGATGCAGACCCGGCTCGACCGGCTGTCGACGGTCGCCGGCGGGCGGCTCGACACGATGAAGGCCTACGCCCGGCTCGAACGCCGGTTCCAGCGAACCGCCGAGCGGAACCGGGAGCTTACACAGTTCGCCCGGACCGTCTCACACGACCTCAACTCGCCGCTGTCAGTGATCTACGGCCGGATCGAACTCGCCTTGGTCGAACCCTCGAACGCCGAGCTACACCTCCGGGCGGCCCAGAACGCCGCCGAGCGCGTCGACTCGCTGGTCACCGACCACCTCCAGACGATCGAAACCCACGACGATGGCGACACCGAGCCCGTCTCGGTCCAGACGGTCGCCACCCAGGCCTGGCGGATCGTCGACCCCTCGACCGCCCGGCTCCGAATCGAGCCCCAGTTGGGCACCGTCGAGGCCAACACCATCCGGCTCCAGCAGCTCTTCGAGAACCTGATCCGCAACGCCATCGAACACGGCTCCGCGGAGTCGATCGGACTCGGAGCCACCGAGTCGACCGATCCACACGCGGTGTTCGAGGACGACACCGACTCGGTGACGGTAACGATCAAGCCGACGCCGACCGGGTTCGCCGTCTGCGATGATGGCCCCGGCATCCCCGTCGACGAGCGCGAGGCGATCTTCGAGTCGGGCTACACCACCACCGAGGCCGGCAGTGGGCTGGGACTCCACATCGTCGAGGAGATCGTTGAGGCCCACGGCTGGTCGATCGCGGTCGATGAAAGCGATGCCGGCGGCGCACGCTTCGAGATCAGCGTCGAGTAGGCACCGCCTACCACCGCCGGACGGACAGTACCTTCCGAGTAGGCAGTTCCTACTGCCCGGTGTCGGTATCGGACGTGTCGACGGGCTCCTCGTGTGACACCGGGTGATCGAGCCGGTCGGTCGCCTGCCGGAAGACGCCCAACAGGGTGTGGACCTCCCTGTCGGTCGGGTGGGCCCGGCCGACCAGCCGTCGGAACAGCCGCTGGGTCTTGGCCGTTTTCCGCTCGTTGTAGGCTTGCGCGTCGAGGAAGTCCGCGAAGTAGTCGTACAGTCGCTCGATGTCGGGCTCGTCGGCCCGGTAGTGGTCGACATCCGGGAGCTGTGTCTCCGCGACGGTCAGCGACCGCAGCTCGTAAAACAGGATCGTCGCCGCCTGCCCGAGGTTAAGCACTGGATACTCGCCGCTGGCGGGAATCGAACACACCTCGTCGAGTCGCTCGATCTCACGGTTGTGGAGCCCGCGGCCCTCCCGGCCGAAAACGAGCGCCGTTCGGGCTTCGACGGTCGACAGCGATTCGCGGAGTTCGACCGGCGTTGTGAACGGGAACCGCACGTGTCGACGGCTGTCCTCGCCCGTAATCGCGGTACAGCCCACGGTGTGGTAGTTCTCGATGATCTCGTCGAGCGTGACCTCCTCGGCGTTCGGCAACACGTCCTCGCGGGCGTGGCCCGCGAAGCCGTAGGCCTCGCCGTCGGGGTCGAGTTCGGGCGGGTCGACCAGTTTGAGATCCGAGAGCCCGAAGTTCTTCATCGCCCGAGCGATGGTACCGACGTTGCCGGGCGTCTCGGGCTCGACGACCACAACGACCGGGGGCTGCTGCCGCGGGCTCATTCGCCGGTCGGGTACTCCGTATCGAGATCGAGGTCGTCGAGTTCCTCGTCGTCGACCCGGTCGCCCTCGGCGGCCGGCTCGTCGGGCTCGTCGATGTACTCCCGGAGGTCGATCTCGCGGGGCTCGTAATCTTCTTCCAGTCGCGCTTGGATCTCCTCGGGAGTCGGCAAGTCGGGGAGGTCCTCGGGGTCGGTCTCGACGTGGTCGACGCCGCCGAAGCCCTCGGGGGCCCGGTTGCCGTCGGCGAACCACTGGTGGAAGGCGTCGGCGAACTCGGGCTCGCCGCGGAGGTCGCTACCCCCCTCGTTTTGGTACCAGTAGACGAAATCCGGCTCGTGGTCCGCACAGAGCACCACCTCGTCCATCGGCTCACCGTAGACGTACGCTGAGGGGTTGCACCGCTGTTTGTCGGCCTCGCCGTGGATCAGATAGCAGGCGTCACACGGCTGGTCGACCAGTCGAGAGAGTCGTAGCAGCCGCTGGCGTGGGTCCTCGGGGATCTCCTCGAGGGGTTTGAACTCCTCGCTGTCGGTGAAGATCTCGCGTTCCTCGAACCGCCAGCCGCGAAGCCCGATACTGACTTTGCCCATAGCGGGACTAACGGCTCGGCCGACAAAAAGCGACTGATGTGTGGGATCGCTCCCCGCGGATCGGACCGCCTATGTCGGCGGCGGTCCCAGTAGGGGTATGCGAACTGTCGACGCCGCCGGTCTCCCGATCGGCGACGACCACCCGCCGCGAATCATGGGCGTGCTGAACGTCAGCAGCGAATCACCCTACAAACCGAGCGTGTTCAACAGCCCCAGCGAGGCCGCCGCCTACGTCGACGAGGAACTGATCGACGAGGGCGCGGATATCGTCGACGTCGGCCTCGAATCGGCGAATAAAAAGTTCGAGGTCCTCACTGCTGAGGAGGAACTCGACCGGCTCGACACCGCTTTGGAGACCATCGCAAGCGTCTCCGGGGATGCGGTCTTCTCGATCGAGACGCGCTACCACGAGGTCGCCGAGGCCGCCCTCCGGGGCGGCTTCGATATGGTCAACGACATCTGTGGGTTCGCGGATCCGAAGATGCCCGAAGTCTGTCGGGAGTACGATGTCGCGGTCGCCAAGATGGCCTCGCCGCCGGATCTCGAAGCGCCGGGCGCGGTCGAGGACGTCGACGACATCTACGACGCCCTCGAACTCAACGGGTTGACCGACAAGACGATCGTCGACCCCGCTTTCGGCGGCTGGAGCGAGGACAAGACGATCGAGGACGACCGCGAAACGTTCCACCGCCTCCGGGAGTTCCGCGGCTACGGTCAGCCGATTCTCGTCTCGATCAATCGGAAGAACTTCCTCCGATCTGTCGCCGGGCGGGATACTGAGGGGGCCCTGCCGGTCTCGCTGGCCGCCACCTCGATGGCGGTCGAGCGCGGCGCCCACGTCATCCGGACCCACGACGTCGCCGAAACGCGGGATGCCGCGCTGATCGGCCACGAGTTCGGCCGCTCGCGGCTCCGGGAGACGGTCGACGGGATCGCCGTCGAGGAACTCGATGTGACGACACCGCAGGAGGCCCGCCGCCATCTCGACCGGCTCGGTGCGACCGAGGACAGCGAGGCGGTCGTCGACCGGAGCGTGACACGGGTGTTCGAACTTTCGGGGATGGACGCGAGCGACCGCGACCGGCTGGCGGCCGCGAGCGAGGCTGCGGGCGTCGACTGTGTCAGCCGTGCGTCTGACAGTCCCGTGGTATTGGTTGGCACTAAATCGGGGTACGATCGGCTTACCGAGGCGCTGGATGGCGGTTCGGAGGGGATTTCGGCCGTCGTCGAACGTATCAGAAACGCGTGCTGTTAAGAGAAAACTTATGCCGGATCATGTGAAACGAGGCAATGGACGCCGGAGGGGCATTCGGGTAGGGGTACTTGATGCCAATCCGGCCCATACAATATTACACCACGAGCCACCGGCTCGCACAGATGCACCAGTGATCGATGACCGGTAGCCCCAGCTTTCGCGAGTGGGAGCCGATCTACGAGGCGATCCTCGCCGACCTCGGCTTCGACCGGGCGGCCGACGAAACCGCCCGGGATGTCGCCGCCGAGATCGCCCAGCCGTTCGACCGCGGGCAACTCGCCCGTCTCGACGGCGCGACCGTCGCGGTCGTCGGCGCGGCCCCCTCGCTGTCGACCGAGCTCACGGCGTTCGATCCCGCGTCCGTCGATGCGGTCGTCGCCGCCTCGACCGCGGTCGACGTGCTCGCCGACCACGGAATCGGGGTCGACCTGATGGTGACGGATCTCGACAAGAACGTCGAGACGGCCCGCGAACTCACCCATGGGGGGACACCGGTGGCAGCCCACGCCCACGGTGACAACATCCCGACGCTGCGGGAGTGGCTCCCGCGCTTCGATCCCGGGTCGACGCTCGTGACGACCCAAGCCGAGCCGCGAGGACCGGTCGCGAACTTCGGTGGATTTAGCGACGGCGACCGGGCGGCGTTCATCGCCGACGCCTTCGGAGCCGCGGAGTTCCGATTCGTGGGATGGGCCTTCGATGACCCCTCGGTCGACCCGCTGAAGGCCCGGAAACTCCGATGGGCCGAACAGTTGCTCTACTGGCTCGAACGCCGCCGCGACGAGCGGTTTTCGGTGTTGGATGGGCGGCGTGAGTCGCTGGCCGAAGAGCCGTCGGCGTTTTCGACCGGGGAGAAATAGGCGGCCGTTACTGCTGTTCGGCCGCCATTTTGAGGATCTGCGGTGTGACGAGGATATCGAGCAGCGCGATCCCGTAGGCGACCAGCTGGACGGTGCCACTCAGAAATAGGAACGAGACGGCGGCGACGACGAGAGCGCCGGAGAGCCCGATCCCCCAGCGAACGGCCGGGTTGTGTAACATAGTCGACCACATCGAGCGACCGACATAAAAAGTCGGCTGTGTGTACAATCGGGATTGAACCGGTGGGGTCCTGTCGGCTCCACAAGGTTCCTTAGCCGCCCGCCCGATGTGTGGGTATGCAACTCCACTGGCACCGACGGGACCTCCGCGGGGCGGACAACCGGGCGCTGGCAGCCGCCGCCGAGGCAGCGGACGCGGCCGACAGCGGCGTGCTCGCGCTGTTCGTCTTCGACGACGGAGTACTCGATCACGCCGGTCCGGCCCGGGTGTCGTATCTGCTCGATGCGCTGGCCGAACTTCGGGCGTGGTACCGCGACCGCGGCGGTGACCTCCTGATCCGCCACGGCGACCCGCGAAAAGTCGTCCCAGAGGTAGCCAGCACAGTCGACGCCGAGCGCGTCGTCTGGAACCGCGACTATACCGGGTTGGCCCGCGAGCGCGACGCAGCGGTCCGGCAGGCGCTCAACGAGGCCGAAATCTCCCGCGAGTCGTTCCACGACGCCATCTGCCACGAGCCGGGGTCGATCACGACCAACGCGGGCGACCCCTACTCCGTGTTTACCTACTTCGGCCGCAAGTGGCAAAACCGCGAGAAGAACGATCCCTACTCGGCTCCCGACGCCGAGCAGTTGGTCGACAGTGACTCGGTGGGCGTCGACGCTGGAACGCTTCCGACGCTCGGCG
>JAWOEO010000117.1:0-2789 GCA_046482755.1 Halohasta sp.
ATGTACCCCGCGTACATCACGTTGACCGTCTCCGCCAATCCCGCCACCACGCCCAAGTCGTGCGTGATCCACATCACCGCCATCCCCAGCTGCTTTTGAAGTCGCTTCACCAGATCCATAATCTGAGCCTGGATCGTCACGTCCAGCGCCGTCGTCGGCTCGTCCGCTCCAGGTCGTGGGCTGCACAGACCATGAGCAACTCCTGGGTGCGGCCGATGGCGAACGCCGGAACGACGACGGTGCCGCCCTCCCACATCGTCGTTCTGGCCGTCTCGGCAAACCGCTGTTCGACCCCACTGCGGTCGTCGTGGCGCACGTCGGCGTACGTCGACTCACAGAGCACCACGTCGGCCTCGGGCCGGGCAGTTGAGCCCTCCAGGAGCCGGGTGTCGTCGGTGTGGAAATCCGCCGTATATAACAGCCGAGTCTCGCCGTCGTCGACGAGCACGTGCGCCGAGCCGGGGATGTGGCCCGCGTTGTAGAAGGTGATCTCGTGGCCCGCCGCCTCGAAGGGCTCGCCGTAGCCGTGGCGGTGGTCGACCTCGCCCATGCGGGCGACGTGGGTCTCGGTGAAGGGACACTGCATCGTTCCGCCATGCAGTTTGAGCGTGTCGCGGGCCAAAATTCGAGCGAGTTCGGCAGTGGGTGGTGTCCAGTGGATGTCGGGCCGCTTCGATCCCGACAGCAGGGCGGGTACCGCGCCGACGTGGTCGAGGTGGCCGTGGGAGACGACGACCGCCTCGGGGTCGATGTCGCCGACGGGGTACTGCGGCGGGGTTGCGGTGAGAGTGCCGTAATCCAGCAGCAGTCGATCATTGACGAGGATCGCGCTCCGGCCGACCTCGCCCGCGCCGCCGAGAAACTGCACGTCCATTATCGACTGGTAGCCCGCGCGGACGTTTTCATCCATCGGTTCGGCCGGCGCGGTCGACGGCCCGGGCTCGCGCTATGGGCCCGCGAGGAGGGCGAGCGGCAGCTACGTGTTCACACCCGGATCGTCGCTGACAAACCGGATGGAGAACCGCTCGTAGCCGCCGTAGGCGACGTCGAGCGCGCCCATCCACCAGTTCCACCGCTCGATGAGATCGGCATCGTCGGGGGCGTCCTGCAGGTGGCCGACGAGTTCGTCGACGGTGAGTTCGTGGCCGCGATCCGCGGCCGCTTTGCCGGCGTCGACCAGATCCGCGGCCTGTCGGGTGACGACACGGAGTTCGGCCTCGCTGCCGCCGAACTCGCGTTTGAGGGTGTGTTTGAGGCGAGTCGTGTCCACGACTAGCGGTGGGTGCTCAGCGGATAAGACGCTCACGGATTCGTGGTACGGCATCACAACACAACGTGGTCGGAACCACGACACCAGCCGGACGGTTTCGGGCGATCACGCCTCGGGTTCGGTCGGTTCGACGCCCGCCAGCCGCATCGCGTTGCCGGTGACGCCGAGGCTCATCCCCATGTCGCCGATGACGATCGCCATCAGCACCGAGACGTAGCCCAGCGGCGCGCCAACCGCCAGCAGCAGTTTCACGCCGAGGCTCGACCAGATGTTCTGCCGGATGACGCCACCCGCGGCCGTCGACAGCTCGTAGAGGTACGGCAGCCGCGTCAGGTCGTCGGCCATCAGCGCGATGTCAGCCGTCTCTAAGGCGGCGTCGGTCCCGGCCGCACCCATGGCGATCCCGACCGAGGCGGTCGCCAGCGCCGGCGCGTCGTTGATCCCGTCGCCGACCATCGCCACGCCGCCGTCGTACGCATCGCGGAGTTCCTCAACCGCGTCGACCTTCTCTTCGGGGAGCAGGTCGGCCCGCACGTCGTCGACGCCGACCTGCTTGCCGATCGCCTGTGCCGTGCGCTGGTTGTCGCCGGTCAGCATGACGACGCGCTCGATGCCCGCGGTTTGCAGGCGGTCGACGGCCCACGCCGCCTCCGGGCGGACCGTGTCGGCAATCGCAATGACGCCCTCTAACTCGTCTTCGGTGCCGACCAGCACGACCGTTTTGCCCTCCTCCTGGAGCCGTGGAATGGTGTTGGAGACGAGGTCGACGTAGCTGCCGTGTTCGCAGTCGGCCACCTCGTCTTGTAGGTGTCCCTCGTCCGCGAGGCCAGCCGCAGTGCCGCCGTCGGTCTCCAGATGAGCGTGTTCGAGATCGAAGCCGAGGTCGGCGAACAGCGCCGGCTTGCCGGCGTAGTGGGTGATGCCGTCGAGTTCCGCACGGACGCCTTCGCCAGTGATCGCCTCGAAGTTCGTGATTTCGCGGTCGTCGCTGTCGCCGGCCTGCTCGGTGGCGTGGTCGACGATCGCATCCGCGATCGGGTGTTCGCTCCGCGCTTCGAGGGCCCCGGCACAGCCCAGCACGTCGGCCTCACTGTTGCCGTTGAGCGCGATCACGTCGGTCACGCCCAGATCGCCCGTCGTCAGCGTCCCGGTCTTGTCGACCGCGACAGCCTCGATTTCGCCCATCGCTTCGAGGTGGGTGCCGCCCTTGATCAGGACGCCGTTTCGGGCGGCGCTGGTGAGCCCGGAGACGACCGAGACGGGCGTCGAGATGACGAACGCGCAAGGACAGGCGACCACCAGCAAGGTCAGCCCGCGGACGAACCACTGGGGGAACGGCCCCCAGCCAAGCAGCGGCGGGGTCGCCATCGTCGACAGCGCGGCGGCGACGGCGGTCGGGGGGTAGACGGCCGCGAAGCGGTCGACGAACTGTTCGGTGTCGGTCTGCTTGCCCTCGGCGGCCTCGACGAGTTCGATCACGCGGGCGATGGTCGACTCGTCGGCCGGGGCGGTCGACTCG
>JAWOEO010000132.1:0-3648 GCA_046482755.1 Halohasta sp.
CGGTTGTGTTCGTAGGTCTCTTCGCGTTCTTCTTTGAGGCCGTGGAGGAGGTTGATTCCCGGCAGCAGTTTCGGCAGGCGGTTGGCCACCTCCTCGCCGTGGGTCGGGGCCGCGTTGGGGTCGTCACCGGGCCGCCAGCCCGCCTCCTCGTTGACGATCTTCACTGCCTCAAAACACTCCTCGGCGGTGACGTTGAGGTTGTTGGCCTCCTGGACGACCGGGTCA
The DNA here is from genome assembly GCA_046482755.1 of Halohasta sp. GTDB lineage: Archaea > Halobacteriota > Halobacteria > Halobacteriales > Haloferacaceae > Halohasta. Next base: position 226 of record JAWOEO010000132.1, read on the forward strand.
GCGGATTCCAGCCCGAAGGCGGCGGTGTCGCCGGGGGTGTTGTGTTCGGCGATGATCCGGATCCCCTCGCGGCTCTTTTCGGGCCACTTTGCGATCGTGATCGGGTTCATATTGTCCAAGTGCAGGGTTTCGAGGTCGGGGGCGACTTCACGGATCCCGCCGTAGAGCTGCCGCAGCGCCTCGGGGTTCGGGGCCTCGCCGTCGCCGCCGAAGGCCAGAATGTCGGCCTGTCGACCCAGTCTGAAATGTCGGACCCCGTAGTCCGACAGCGCGTCGACCTCCTCGACGACCGCCACGGGCGTCCGGAACGAGGGGTTCCCGTAGAGCGGTTCGGTGCAGAACGAACACCGGTAGGCACAGCCACGGGAGGTCTCGATCTCGCAGATCAGGTGGTTGGGGTGGTTGGGGTGTTGTTCGACGATGAACGCGCCGCCGGGGGCCCACCGCGAGAGTTCGTCGTTGTCCCGCATCCGGTTGTTGAACCCCTCCAGGCCGGAGTCGACCAGATCGTAGACCGCCGCTTCGATATCGCCTTTGGCGACGAAATCGTAGTCCAGATCCTTGCGCTCTGTTTCGATCGCCCCGGCGTTCTCGTCGCCGACGCCGAACCGGACCGGCCCCCCGAGGATCGAGGTCCCCTCGGCGACCCACGCCATCTCCTTGACCTCCTCGGGTTCAGCGGGCGTGCCGCCGACGTACTTGCCAGGAACGGTCATCCCGCCGACGTAGATGAAGAGGTCGGCATCCGAGATCGCTCGCCACTTCCCTTTGTCCTCGCGGAGTTCGTCGATCGTGTGGTAGGTCACCTGCGATCGGGGAACGCCGGCGTCGACCAGCGCGCCTGCGGTAAACCGCGGATAGGTAGAGATGTACGGTGGCACGCCGAAATGGGCGGGCTCGTCGACGTAACCGTCGACGATGGTCACCGAAAGTTCCGACGGATCGGTCATACGACGGGGTTCGATGTGGAGGCGGTAAAACTGTGCGGTCCCGGCTCCACTCCCCGAAACCGTCGGTCTCCACGCCATTTAAGCCGGTGGCGACCCAACTTCGTGACATGCCAGCCACCGCCGAAGTCGTCTGTGAGCGTGCGGACTGCGAACTCGATATGTTCGAGGTCCACTACACCTACGACGTCCCCGAGGAACACAGCGTCGACGATCTCGTCTGTCCGTACTGCAGCAGCGACACCCAACTCTCGGAGGTCGAACTATGACGGGGCTCAAAAGCTACGGCAAGGAGGCGATCACCACGGTACTCGAACGCGTGGGCCGCGGGATCGGCCAGGTCCAAGAGCGCAAGCCGCTGGCCTACGACCTCCTCGAAACGGACGAGGAGTACCTCGTCGTCTTCGATGCCCCCGGTGCGACCACCGAGGACGTCCAGGTCCGGTTTCTCGACACCGAACTGGAGGTCCGGATCGACCGGTTCCGCGAGTTCTACGAGGACTTCGAGATGCGCTTCCCCGGTCGTGGGCTGACCCTTTCGGGGACCGCCGACCTCCCTGATGACGCCAGCATTAGCGCCGGCGATACCGACCCGTCGGCCACGCTCACCCGCTCGGGTACCCTGCAGGTGCGGGTCCCGAAATCCGAACACTCACGCAGCGTCACCGTCGACGACGAGCCGGCCACGGAGCCCGAACAGCCGGCGTCGGTCGGCGACGAGGACGACACCACGCGGATCGACATCGAAAACGGCGCGGAAACCGGCGACGATGCGGACGACACTGGCGACGCGGACGATTCCGACGTCCGCGACGCGTAGTATTAAATCGGCAGTTCGGCGTCCGGATCGGCGACCCGGTCGACTTCCGGCGGGATCTCCCAATCGGTCGTGAGTTCGAGCAACTGCGCCAACATTCGGCCGGTCGCTCCCCAGACGGTGTAGCCGTCGACGTGGAAGAAGTGGATCCGGATCGGGCCGTACTCGGGGTGGTCGCGGTACTCCGACTCGTAGTTCGCCGGATCGGTGAGATCGTCGACGCCGAGCCGGGCGATTTCGGCGACCTCGTACTCGTCGGGCGTGTAGGTGCGGTCCGGGACGATCCCGACGAACGGCCGGACGATGTACCGGGTGACGGTTTCGATGTCGTCGATCGCCCCGACGACCGTAGCTTCGCTCGGCGAGAGGTCGATCTCCTCGTGGGCCTCACGAAGCGCGGTCGCTTCGAGATCGGCGTCCTCCGGCTCGCGGCCGCCGCCCGGAAAACTCATCTGGCCCGGATGGTTGCCGAGTTGTTCGGAGCGTTTGGTAAAGAGGATCTCGTAGCGATCGTCCCGCTGGATGATGGGGGCGAGCACCGCCGCCTCGCGGTCCGGGTCTGCCAGCTCCGAGGGCGTATACCGGCGGATGCCCGTCAGGTCCATATCTCACCGTTGGGCGGTGTTCCTCTTAATCTTGCGGGAGCACCGGGTCCAGCACCGCCCGAACGGCTCCGGCGTCGACGCTCGCCCACGCCTCCAGATCGTAGCTCACATCGAGTAACTCGGCGGCCCGCTCGGTGTCGCCGGCGTCGACGGCGGCCTCGGCCTCCCTCCGTAAGCGGCGGGTAACCTGCTCGGCGAGCCGGTCGCGGTCGACCTCCCGACGCTCGTCGTCGAGAATGTGGGGGAGATCCTCGGCGTTCGGCGGCAGGGTTGGAAACGCGGTTGGCCCGACGGCCACGAGCGGCTCGTCTGTATCACCTGCGGCCGGCTCGTAGACGACCAGCGCATAGGACTCTATCGCCGCCTCGACGGTCGACCGTAGTGCCGACTCGTCGACGTCTTGCCCACGTTTAAATGCGAGTTCGTCCAGCGCGGCGGTCAGTTCCGCCCGCCGCAACGCGCCGAAGAGGTCGACGACGCCCGCCAACTCGTCGTGTGTGGTCGACATACACTCGTCTGGATCACGCGACCCTATCGGTCTATCGGCTATGGGTCGGTCCGATCTGCGAGCCCACCGGGCTCTCCCGGTGGCCCCGCCGACTACTCGGTCGCAGCCGCGAGGTCGGCGGCGGCGGCTTCGGCGACCGCCGCCGGGTCGACTGAGGTCTCGCGCCACGCCGGGAGCCGGGTGTCGGCGCTCGGCTCGGTGATCGTCTCGTATGGGGCGTTGCGAAGCTTATGCACAAAACAATCCGCCCTTCTTATCCTTTATCGATGGTGCGACTATGGGTTTAGGTTACACTGCTGTATTGCTCTTCATAGCATTTTTTAGAGAGCTATTAGGCTTTGGCTCCTTATTTGGAATACAAGTCTTAGGAGATGGCTTCATGCGTTGGACACTTATGGTGATGCCGCCGGGTGCTTTCTTTATGCTAGGAATTGTTATTTGGATTGCTAGAAATATTTTTCCTGATCAAACAGAAGGAGGTCCTGTAAATGGTTGAAATTAATCCACTCGTAATTTTTGTCGCAACAATTTTCACTAACAATATGA
>JAWOEO010000145.1:0-2984 GCA_046482755.1 Halohasta sp.
ACCCGGCGCTCCCGGAGGGTCGGCTCGTTGGTGTTCCACTCGCCGCGGACCTGCTTGACGATCAACTCGGAGTCCCCGCGGACGTCGACCTCGTCGAGTCCGTAGTCGCGGGCGGCTTCGAGGGCGCGAATCAGCGCCTGATACTCGGCGTCGTTGTTGGTGGTCTCGCCGATCCGGGCGTTGCCGTCGGCGGCGATCCCATCGCTGGTGACGAGCACCCAGCCGACCGCCGCAGGACCGGGGTTGCCGCGGGAGGCCCCGTCGAAGTAGACGTGGGCCCGGCCGCCGCCGTCCTGCAACAGCATGGTCAGACTGCCCGGATCCGACCCCTGAACGACGACTTTGTCGTCGTAGGCGACCGCGACCGCGCCGTCGCGTTCGGCGCGCCACTGTTCGTGATCGGTGTTGCCCGGTTCGATGTCGACGCCCGCCGCTCGGAGGCGGTCGGCCGCGTCGTCGGGATCGCAGTCGACGGTTGGCATACAGCCGCTGGGTGCGGGATCCTCAAAGGTGGTTCGTTGCCGATCGGCCGTGGCCCCCGCCTGCCGGTCCGTGAGGGATGGTACCCAGTACGTTTACAGTCCTCCCACGGAGTACTATGCAACGGGATGACACGGTCAACCCGCCAGCGCGTCGACGGCGAGACGCAGCATGAGGAGGACGACACCGAGGGGATCGACCTCGACGATGTCGACCCCGAAGACGTCGTCCGTACGTCGGACGGCGAACTCATACACGAGGAAACCGGGCTGATCATCGAGGACGACCAGATCGACCGCGGCCCCGAGTGGCGGGCGTTCACCCACACCGAGCGCCAGGAGAAGTCCCGCGTGGGGGCCCCGACGACCAAGACGATGCACGACAAGGGGCTGACCACGACCATCGACTGGAAAAACGAGGACGCCTACGGGCGGTCGTTGTCCTCCGAAAAGCGGAGCCAGATGCACCGCCTCCGGAAGTGGCAAGAACGCATCCGCACCAAGGACGCCGGCGAGCGCAACCTCCAGTTCGCGCTCAGCGAGGTCGACCGGATGGCATCAGCGATGGGCGTCCCCCGGTCGGTCCGGGAGGTCGCCTCGGTGATCTATCGGCAGGCACTCTCCGAGGACCTAATTCGCGGCCGCTCGATCGAGGGGGTCTCGACCGCGGCGCTGTACGCCGCCTGTCGGAAGGAAGGGATCCCCCGAAGCCTCGAAGAGATCGCCGAAGTCTCCCGTGTCGACCGCAAGGAGATCGGCCGGACCTACCGCTACATCTCCCAGGAACTCGGCTTGGAGATGCGGCCGGTCGACCCCAAGAAGTACGTCCCCCGATTTTCCTCGCAGTTGGAACTCAGCGAGGAGGTCCAAGCGAAGGCCAAGGAGATCATCGACACGACCGCCGAACAGGGATTGCTCTCGGGCAAATCGCCCACCGGCTTTGCGGCCGCCGCGATCTATGCGGCCTCGCTGCTCTGCAACGAGAAGAAAACCCAACGCGAAGTCGCCGATGTCGCACAGGTGACCGAGGTGACGATCCGCAACCGCTACCAAGAGCAGATCGAGGCGATGGACCTGCCCGGCTGAGGGGCAAACGTTGAAGCCGACAAGCCGCCTCTATCCTGCCGCATGCGGCTCTCGGAGTTCATCGAGTACGAGGCCAACGAGCGCGCCGAGCGCCGCCGCCTCGCGAAGGACAAATCCTACGAGATCCTCGACCGCTTGGAGGGCGTCGACGAGCAGTTCGCCGACGTTGCCCAAAATCAGGAGTTCGGCAGCGTCTCGCCCTCTATTTTCGTCGGTCGCTCTGGCTACCCCGAAGTCTCGACCGGCCTCCTGTCGCCGGTCGGCAACGAGGCCGACGCCGCCCGGTTCGCCACCAGCGGCGAGTGGTACACCGAAGGGGTCTCGATCGGCGACGTCTTCGAGCGGCGGACCTCCCTGCTCAATGCCAGCCAGTCGACACCAGTAGAAACGAACGTCCACGACGCGTGGGACGGCTTTCTCGGCGTCCAGCGCGAAGTTGCGATCGCCGACCGCCCTGTCAGTATCGAGGTGGGACTCGACGGCTCGCCGGACCTCGATCTGGGCCTGTCGCCGGGCGACGTGTCGACACCGACCGGCCCCCGTGCCCCTGCGAAGGACGCCACGCTCACCGAGAACCCCCACGTCCCGCGAGCGATCAAAAAGACCCTCGAAGACGACGACTGGGCGGCCACGGGCGCGATGAACTACCTCTACGGCCGGGGATTCGATGTCTACGAGATCAACACGATCCTGTCGGCGGGGGCGCTCGGCCAGGGGGACAACCGTCGACTGGTCCCCACCCGGTGGTCGATCACCGCGGTCGACGACACCGTCGGCCAGTTTCTGCGGGGCAAACAGCGAACCGCGCCGAGCGTCGACACCGTGCAGGTGTTCCACAACGAGTATCTGGGCAACAGTTTCTGGGTGATCCTCTCGCCGGGGCAGTGGGAGTTCGAGTTGGTCGAGTTCAAGGCACCGGGCAGCGTCTGGAACCCCGATCCCGACGCGGGGATCTGGTTAGCCAGTGACTACGAGGGCCACTCGGGCCGGACGAGCTACGTCGACCAGACCGCGGGGGCCTATTATGCCGCCCGGCTGGCGGTGCTTGAGCATCTCGACGCCATCGGTCGACAGGCCAAGGCTCTCGTCCTTCGGCACGTTTCGGACGACTACTGGGGGCCGGTCGGCGTCTGGCAGGTCCGGGAGGCGATCCGCCACGCCTTCGACGGGGAACACGGCAATAGCGAGACCGTTGACGACGCGATCAGGGGAATCGTGGAGCTGCTGCCGGTGTCGATGGCCGACCTCCGTCGACAGTCGACGCTGGCGGCGGGTCGACAGAGCGGGCTAGACGCCTTTTTATGATATAAAGGTAGTCGCCGACTACTCGTCGTCCGCGTCGAGTTCGTCGAAGACTGCCGTGACCATCTCGCCGGTATCGTCGATGATCGATTCCATCTCATCGTCGTCGACTGCCAT
>JAWOEO010000247.1:0-3307 GCA_046482755.1 Halohasta sp.
CCGGCCAGGCCGAGTATGAGTTCGATCCCGGTCTTGCTCGTGAAGATCGTGTAGTCGGCGTCGCTCGCAGGGGTTTCGCCGGTCGGCTCGATAGCGAGCATTGGGTCGGGGATGGGGGTCGCCCCCAGCGAGTCGAGGAGATCGACGGCCGCCGTGAGCCGCTCGTCGTCCGGGCGGAACACCGCGATTCGGACCTGCTGGCTCATTCGTCGACCCCCGTCGGGGCGGCGTCGGCCGGATCGGATCGGTTCCGGAGGAAGTCGACCACGGTCTCCCGTGTGGCGGCAACCTCGCCGATGATCGTAATCGCCGGGGGCTCGATGTTTTTCTCGTCGCGGACGTCGACGATAGTCGCCATCGTTCCGCTGGCCACGCGCATGTTCGGCCACGTCGCCCGCTCGACGAGCGCGACCGGGGTGTCGGGATCCATGCCGGCGTCGACTAACGCCTCGACGTATAAGGGGAGTTTGCCGACACCCATCAGGACGACCAGCGTGCCGCCGGTCGACGCCAGCGCCGCCCAGTCGACGGCGGACTCGTCCTTCGTCGGGTCCTCGTGGCCGGTGACGAAGGAGACGCTGGAGACGTGGTCCCGGTGGGTGACGGGGATGCCGGCGACGCCCGCGCCCGCGATCGGGGAGGTGATGCCGGGGACGACCTCGAAGGGGATCTCGTTGGCCGCGAGGTGTTCCATCTCCTCGCCGCCGCGGCCGAAGACGAAGGGGTCCCCGCCCTTCAGCCGAACCACCGTGTTGCCCGCCTCGGCGAGGTCGACCAGCCGTTTGTTCGTGTAGGCCTGTGGCGTCCACTCGCCGTCGGCGCGTTTGCCCACGTCCTCGCGTTTCTCGGCGGGGATCTCGCCGAGGATCTCCGGGCCGGGGAGCTTGTCGTGGAGGACGACGTCGGCCTCGTCGAGCAGTCGGCGGGCCTTGACCGTCATCAGTTCCGGATCGCCGGGACCGCTGCCGACGAGGTAGACGGTGCCCACCTCGTCAGGCATCCTCACCACCCATCACGGTGTCCGCACCGCCGTCGGCCGCGTCGGCGTCCTCCTCGGCGATGTCGCGGGCCTCGGCGATCAGTTCGGCGGCCCCGCGCTCCCGGAGGTCCGCGGCGAAGTCGGCGGCCGCGCTGGCGTGATGTGCCACCGGGAGGTCCCGTGTGGCCTCGATCACCTCGCTGCCGTCGTGGCTGAGGATCTGGGCGCGGGTCTGGACGTACTCGCCCTGCAGGATCGCACTCACGCCGATCGGGGCGATACAGCCGCCGCCGACTTCGGCCAGCACGGTGCGCTCGACGGTGGTCTCGATCCGGCTCCGGGGGTGGTCGACGGCCTCGCGGATCGTCGCAACGGTCTCGGCGTCGGTCGCCGTGATCGCGATCGCGCCCTGTCCCGGCGAGGGGACGAAGGAGCTTTTCGGGAGTCGGGCGGTCGACACGTCGTCGAACAGGCCGCTCCGGCGGAGTCCGGCCTCCGCGAGGACGATGGCGTCCATCTCGGTCTCGACCCGGCGTTCCAGTGCGTCACGCTCGACCTGCGAGCGTGCGTTGAACCACTCATCGGGGTCTTGAGCCTCGTCGCCGTCCTCCTCTGCCTCGACGAGCCGCTGGTGTTCCCGCTGGAGGGAGGGCGCGAGCAGCTTTTCGAGGCGGGTGTCGACGTTGCCCCGGAGCGGGACGATTTCGAGGTCGGGACGGGCCGCAAGCAGTTGGGCCCGGCGGCGGAGCGAACTGGTGCCGACGACCGCCTCCGGCGGGAGCATGTCGAGGTCGGTGCCGTCGGGGGTGACGAGCACGTCGCCCGAGGGGGCGCGCTCGGGGACCCCAGCGACGACGAGACCGTCGGGCATCTCGGTCGGCATGTCTTTCATCGAATGGACCGCCGCATCGAGGTCGCCGGCGAGGACTTTCTCGTCGAGGCTCCGGACGAAGGCCCCGGTTTTGCCGAGGCGGTGGATGAGTTCCTCGGTGAGTTGGTCGCCGGTAGTGTCGACTTCGGTGAGCGTCACCTCGCGGCGGCGCGAATCGAGCTGGGATTTGACGGCGGTGGCCTGCCGGAGCGCGAGGTCCGAACCGCGCGTGGCAAGCCGAATGTCGGCGTCGGTGGTCATACCTACACCTCAGGGCGGGGCCCCAAAAGCCCATCAGTTCGAGGTTTCGGGGGCGCTGGCTCGGGGTCGACGGATCGGTATATAACGGATGGTCGGCGCACAGGGAGTCACGACGCGCTGTTCCGGTCACTCTTCGGCGACGGTCTGCAGATCGAGGCGTGGAGCGAATCCGTCGTATGCACCATCGTTGGAGACGATGGTATCGCGATCCGACTCGACGAGATGGAGCGCATCGGACGGCGTGAATCCGTGATCTTCGACGTACGTTGCTGCCGTGACGACTGTATCAACGTCGCCACGAACCTCGACGAGATCGGCGGCATTGGTGACGACCCGTTCGGTGTCCCTGTCTTCTCGATAGGCGACCAACAGCAGTTCGATGAGCGTGAACTGCGAGGTCCACAGGTCGTCGCGGTGTGTTCGGTACACCGTTTCGGCAGCCTCGCCGAGCCAGTCGTCGTCCTTGATGAGTGTGAGGAGGAAATCGGTTTCCGCGTACATCTACTGTCCGGCCTCGTCCAGCGCCGTCTCCCGCGCCTCGGCACGGAGGCACTCGGCCGTCTTGTCGACGTCCGCAAACTCCTCTCGGAGCGCATCAAGCGGCTCCTTGGCGATGGGGACCAGTTTGATACCGTCGTGAAGCTCGACGATGTGATAGCGGTCCCCGTACTCCTCCCGCAGTTCCTTCGGGAGTGTGAGTCGACCTCGATCATCGAGTGTCGCATCGGCCATACGACAGTGGACGGTGGGTAGAAACAAGAATGTTCCCCAGATTGGGCATACTCACCCACCTCGATGCAGAGATAGACGTACGGAAGGATGCACGAGCCCTCTGATCCTACATAGTCGGGCGGAAACCGATCACCCAAATCTCAAGCTACAGTGCCTCGGCGTAGGCCTCCAGCGTCTCCTCGATGTCTTCTTCGGTGTGGGCATACGAGACGAACTGCGATTCGAACTGGTTGGCCGTCAGGAAGACGCCGCGGTCTTTCATCTCCTACCAGAACAGTCGCTCCCAGCGGTCGGTCTCGGCGTTGGCGACATCGGATCCCGTCTTGGGACAGGCCTCGAAGTTCGGACAGGTGGGGTGGGAACGCACGGCCACTGACGGCGAGGCCTACCGTCGGGCGACGGGCTCCGCCGGCTGAGCGGCGCTATGCAGGCGCCGGCTCATCGGCCGCACGCCGCCGCCGGTC
>JAWOEO010000268.1:0-12094 GCA_046482755.1 Halohasta sp.
GTCCGTTGTTGCGTCTGTGTAGCTTACACATTAATCCTGTTTGGTCTCGTTGCCAAGGGCGAACGGGCGTTAACCGGCGACAGAAGTCCGGCAAAAGGAATTTTTACAGGAAGCGCGACGAGGCGGAAGGGAGGGGCAAGCCCTGCTGAGTGTTCAGCAGGGCTCTGAGGCGGTTTTTATTCCGCCAGGGGTATTAGGAGGGCTGCCGGAACACCAGTGAGGCGTTGGTGCCACCAAAGCCGAAGCTGTTCGACATCACGGTTGTCAGTGTGGCGTCTTTGGCATCCGGTCCCACCAGCGGCATGCCCGCGGCGGCGCTCGCCGGGGCGTCGTTCCTCGTTCTGACCGACACGATCGCTCGCGCGGGCGCGACCGAGATTCCCGTCGGGATCGTCACTGCCGCCCTCGGTGCGCCCTTCTTCCTCTATCTGCTCCGCAGCCGGGAGGTCCACGAACTATGAGCGAGCCAACGCTTGCGGTCGACCACCTGTCGGTCGACCTCGGCGGGAGCAAGATCCTCAGCGACGTCTCGATCACCGCCGACGCGGGCGACCTCGTCGGCCTTGTCGGCCCGAACGGGGCCGGGAAGACGACGCTCCTGCGGGCGATCCGGGGGAGCATCGAGCCGGCGGGAGGAGGGGTTAGGGTCGACGGCCACGCGGTCGACGAGCTATCGGCCCGTGAGACCGGTCGACTGGTCGCCACCGTCCCACAGGAGACGCGGCTCTCGTTTTCCTTCTCAGTCGAGGATGCGGTCGCCATGGGTCGGAACCCACATATCGGCCGGTTCGGGAGCGCCGACGCCGACGACCGGCGGGCGGTCGGCGAGGCCCTCGCCGACACCGATCTCACAGCGCTTGCGGACCGACCGGTGACCGAGTTGAGCGGCGGCGAACGCCAGCGCGTCCTGCTTGCGCGGGCGTTCGCACAGGAGACGCCGCTGCTGTTGTTGGACGAGCCGACCGCAAACCTCGATATCAACCACGCGATCCGGACACTGGATCTGGTGCGATCGGTCGTCGACGAGGGACGGGCGGCGGTAGCGGCGATCCACGACCTCAATCTGGCCGCCCGCTACTGCGACCGGCTGGTGTTGCTCGCTGACGGCTCGGTGGTCGAGGCCGGTCGTCCCGAGGCGGTCCTCACGAGCGAGACGCTCGAAGCGGCCTTCGACGCCCGAACGGTCGTGGCGACCGATCCGACGACCGATTCGCCGCGGGTGACCGCGCTCTCCGAAGGGGAGCGAAGCAACGAGAAAAGCGGGCCGACGAGCGGTGAGTAGTCGGCGACTACCGGTCGTCGACCAGATACCGTTTGTAGAGCTGATCGGCGATAAGCGTGCCGAACAGTCCGGAAATCACGACGAACGAGCCCGCGGAGATCATGAGGAACGTCGCCCACTGGGAGAGCGGCTCCATCGGCGGCCACAGCAGCGGTAGGGACCGTATAACGAACTCCCAGAAGACGGCGAGTTGCACGATTGCGACGCCCGCACTACAGGCGAGCCGGAGTCGCAGCAACTCCCACGACGGTCCGGGCTGGGGCTCCGGGAACTCCGTGTCGACCATTAGGTTCCTGTTGGCGTCGACAGCCTAAAGCCACCTGTTGTGGGGGCCCACCCGGACCATCCCGAAACGTCACCCTTACTCACCGGCCCCAACTACGACCCGTATGGAGGTTCCGTGTGTCGCCGTCCAGCGGGTCGACGGCGAGGAGAGCAGGCAGGCGCTGGCCGAGGCCGGGGTGCTCGACGACGACCATCGGATCGTCGGCGAGGAGGGAACCCTCTACATCCCGGTGACCGATCCCGACGGCGTCCCTGAGGGGTTCGAGACGACGAGCCGCGAGCTTCCGGCGCGGGAGACGATCCAAACACCAGCCGACATCCTCGGCGAGGAACCCTCGCTCGAACGGCTGGGCGATGTCGTCATCGTCGACGAGGACGACGCCCACCGCGCTGCCGAGATCGCCGAGGCGGTGATGGCGTCGGATCTGCCCGCCCGCTCGGTGCTCAACCGGGCCTCGAAAATCAAAGGCGAACTCCGGGTCCGCGACTGGGAGCTGTTGGCCGAACGTGAGGACAGCGACAGCGACCGCTCGCCGACCGAAACCGTCCACCGCGAGTACGGCCACGAGTTCCTGCTGGATCTCGCGGCGGTCTACTTCTCGCCGCGACTGGCGACCGAGCGCCACCGCGTCGTCGACCAAATCGAGGCTGACGAACACGTCCTCGATATGTTCGCCGGTGTCGGCCCGTTTGCGATTCCGGCGGCCAGCCGGGGGGCCGAAGTCGTCGCCGTCGACCTCAACGAGACGGCCGTCGACTACTGCCGCGAAAACGCCCGCCGAAACGGCGTTAGTGACGCTATAACAGCGGTCGCGGGCGACGTGCGAGAGGTAGCCAGCGACTACCACGGGTGGGCCGACCGACTCGTCATGAATCTCCCCCACAGTGCAGGTGAGTTTCTGGAGACCGCCATAGATCTCGCAGGCGAGGCGTGTGTGATCCACTACTACGACATCCAGCACGATTCGGACCCGTTCGGGCCCGGTATCGCGGCGATCCGGGCGGCCGCCGAACCCGAATACGAGGTCGAAGTCGAAACCGAACACGTCGTCCGCTCCTATGCGCCCCACGAACTGAACGTCTGTCTCGACGTGCGGCTCACGCGGTCGGAGGCGAACCGTTAGGCCGGCTGGGGAACGACGGGTGGTATGGGACGAGTCGACCAACTCTTTGTTGCGCCCGAACGCGGCGAGCCAATGGAACCACGGGAGACGGTAGAGGTCGTCGAAGGTGGCCTCGTCGACGACCGCTATCTCCGCGGGACCGGCTACTACTCGCCGTACGACGTCTGTGAAGTCACGCTGCTGGAAGCCGAAGCCATCGAGACGATTTGGGACGAGTTCGGGATCGACCTGGGCGATGGTCGACACCGCCGGAACGTCGTTACCAGTGGGCACGACCTCCACGACCTGCTCGAAACCACGTTTCGCGTAGGCAGCGCCGAACTCCGTGGCACCCGGCCGCGACCACCCTGTGGGCACGTCGAGGAGGTCGCCGGGGAGGAGGGGATCGCCAGCGCCCTCGGTGAGGGCCGCGGCGGCATCTGTGCGCGCGTGGTCTCGCCGGGGACGATCACAGTTGGCGATTCTGTCGAACGACTCGAGGCAGCTCCCCGTACCATCGGGGCCGAAATCGCCGAGCGGCTTGAGACCGAGTCGACGGCTCTCGATCGGTCATAAATGGCCTGCTGAGGATTCCCGCCTAATGAATTAGACAAAGCTAAACTTTAGATTAGTTACCCAAAATTCATATACTGCCGTCAGCTAAGGGTGTGTAATGGCAGACGACGCTGATTCGGTAACCCGATCCCATCGCAGCTCTCGGCGGCACGTTCTCAGCCTCGGTGCTGGGACAGTTGCGACCGGGCTCGCCGGCTGCACCGGCAGTAGAGCCGATCCCGATGGCCCTGTCGCGGTCGCCTCGTTTTTTACCTTCTACGACTTCGCTCGGCAGATCGCCGACGGAACCGAACTGCGGGTCGACAACCTCGTGCCGACCGGACTCCACGGCCACGGCTGGGACCCCGACCCGTCGATTACGCGAGACATCATCGACGCGGACGCGTTCATCACCGTCGGCCCCGACTTCCAGCCGTGGGCCGATCGGGCCATCGAGACCGTCGAGGACGACGGTGCAGACACCCAGATAATCAACGCCCGCGAGGGGATCGAACTGATGGAGCTACTCGAGACCGTCGACGACGACGAGGAGATCGACGACGGCAAGGACCCACACTTCTGGCTCGATCCCTCCTTGGCCACACAGGCCGTCGACACCATCGCCGACGGGCTCGCCGACGTTGCCCCCGACGAGGAGTCGACCCTCCGTGAGAACGCAGAATCGATCAAAGCCGAGTTGGACAGCCTCGACGCCGAGTGGGAAGCGATCTTCGCGGCCAGCGACAGGGATGTCGTCTTTCTGGCCGCCCACAACGCCTTCGCCTACGTCGGCGAACGGTATGGGGCGACGATCCGCCCGCTCGTCTCGAACCTCGCCGCCGAGGGGGATGTCCGGCCCGCTGATATGGAGCGCGCCGAGGATACGATCACCGAATACGACCTCGAACACATCGGGGCAGCGATCTTCGAATCACGCCGCCCGGCCCGCCAACTCCGGGATGAAACCGCCGTCGAGGCCTACTACCCCGTGACGCCGTACGCCGGAATCACCGAGGAGTGGGTCGACCGCGGCTGGGGCTACTTCGAGATCGCCCGCAACATCAACATGAACTCCTTCGAACTGCTGCTCGATGCGGGCGAGCCCGACGACGCCTTCGACGCCGAATGGCGCAACTTCGAGTAACCAGTACAAATGGCACTACTCACACTCGACGACGTCTCGTTCGGCTACACGGCGAATCCCGTCGTCACAGACGTCTCACTCACCGTCGACAGCGGGGAGTACGTCGGCCTGATCGGGCCCAACGGCTCCGGGAAAAGCACGCTGCTCCAGCTGATGTTGGGGCTTTACACGCCGGACACGGGGACGATTGACCTCTTTGGGCGTCCCGCCGGAGAGTTCGTCGACCGCGAGCGGGTCGGCTACGTCGCCCAGGACGTCACCGAAAACACGAAAAAAATGCCGATCACGGTCTCGGAGGTCGTTCTGATGGGCCGGTTCCCACACACCGGCTTCGGTCGCGTTGGGAAACGGGATCGGGAACTCACACAACAAGCCTTGGAGACGGTCGGCATCGACCATCTCGCCGACCGACGGATCACCAAGCTCTCCGGCGGCCAGCGGCAGCGTGCTTATATTGCTCGTGCGCTCGCTGGCGAGGCCGATCTGCTCGTGCTCGACGAGCCGACCGTCGGCGTCGACGCCGAATCGGTGGATGCCTTCTTCGAGTTACTCGACGGGCTCAACGCCGACGGAATGACGGTCCTGCTGGTCGAACACGACATCGGAGCCGTACTCGAACACGCCGATCGGGTGATCTGTCTCAACCGCGAACTGTACTTCGACGGCTTGCCGACCGAGTTCGCCGAGAGCAACGCGTTAGACCGCGCCTACGGTACCAATGTCCACCGCGGCGAGCGGGTGACGCCACAATGAGCACCGGCCTGCTGCTCGTGTCGGGGCTCCTTGGGATTCCCTACGACGGCGCACGCTGGCTACTCGAACGCTGGAGCGACGCCATGCTCTTCGTCGCCGACCAGTTCGGCATCGGGATGCTCCAGTACGGCTTCATGCACCGGGCGTTTCTGGTCGGGATGCTGATCGCGGTGATGGCTCCCCTGATCGGGACGTTTCTCGTCCACCGCCAACTCGCGTTGATCGGCGACGCGCTGGCCCACACCGCGTTTGCGGGCGTGGCGGTCGGACTGTTCGTGAATGCGGTTCTCGGAGTCGGCGTCTCGCCGTATCTCACCGCCGTCGTCGTCGCCATGCTTGCTGCCCTCGCCATCGAACTCATCTCCGAGGCGACCGACGCCTACAACGACGTCTCGATGGCGATCGTGTTGTCGACCGGCTTCGCGCTGGGAGCCGTCCTCATCAGCCTCAACTCGGGGGGGCTCGCCGTCGGCGTCAACCAGTACCTGTTCGGGAATCTGTCGACGGTTACCAACGAGAACACGATCCTCCTACTCGGCCTGTTTTCGATCATCGCGCTCGTGGTCGGGGTGACCTACAAGCAGTTGCTGTATGTGACCTTCGACGAGACGGCCGCCCAAGTGGCGGGAATCAACGTTCGCTGGTACAACCGCGTCATGGTCATGCTGACCGCGATGGTGGTCGTCGGCGCGATGCAGATCATGGGCGTGATCCTCGTTGCGGCGATGCTCGTCGTCCCGGTGGCGGGGGCCACACAACTCGCCCGGAGCTTTCGGGAGGCGCTGCTCGCGTCGGTGGTGCTGGCCGAAGTCGCCGTCCTCGTGGGGATCACCCTCTCGTTTCAGTACGAGGCGACCGCCGGCGGGATGATCGTTCTCGTTGCCGTGGGGATCTACATCGGGGCGGTGCTGTTCGGCAAATGGCGATCGAGTCGGGCAGGCACCGTCGAGACGGCGTCGGCCGACGAGCACCCACCGGACGAGCGGACGGCGGACTGACCTGTGTCCGTGCGAACGTTCAGCAGCCAGCGAGTTCGGTCGACACAGCGGTCACCGAGGTCGGGTAGTGCGGTCGCTCGGCGGTCGAGAACTGCAGAACACTAACTGAAGTGTTAGTCCGCGTTTGGAGCCAGCGGCTCGGACTCCGATTCCGCTTCGGCCTCGGCCATCGAGGACGTGATTCCTTGTGCCAGTTTGAAAACAGCTGCTTTGTGATCGGTCTTCGACTTGTGGATCGATGTCGGCTTGATGCCAAGCGTTTCGTATTCGGTGAGTTCGAATTCGCCTTCCCACATCTCACACTGAGTACGTACCTCGGCAAGCAGGCCGTGTAGGTGAATGAGCTCCTGCTTCTTCATGAGCAAACTTCCGTTGCGACCGGAGGGTTATAGTATTATCTTGATATGAGTTAACAAGGGTTGTGTATATTGGGACTATATAGCCGCTGAGCGACCGGTTCACACTGATGAATGGTGATAGTTCGCCCGGCGACACGGCCGATTCGAGTGGTCGACGCCCCGAATCGGCTCGCGCGCACCCCGGCGACCGGCGGCACCCTACGACTCCTGAAACTGTCTGACGGCTTCGAGATCCCGCTCGGTCCGGAGGAACTCCGCGAACCGACGGGTCGCATGACAGTTCGGACAGCTGAAGTTCGACCGGAGTTCCGGCGCGGTCGTCGGGTTCGTCTGCCAGTGCTTGCCACACTCCGAACAGTGGAGCTGAACGAACGCTTCCTCCATGCCATGTCCTACCGCACCCCACAGTGAAAACCTTGTGTCAAATGTCAGCAAGACGAATAAATAGTTATTCGAATAGTTCGCCGTGGTCGACGTCCAACAGCTCCTTGTAGCGGTTGCGGATCGTCACCTCGGAGATATCGGCGACGGTGCCGACCTCACTCTGGGTCACCTTCTGGTTGGTCAGCAGCGCGGCGGCATACACCGCGGCGGCCGCAAGGCCGACCGGCGACTTCCCGCTGGTAATGCCGGCGTCCTTCGCGCCGCGAAGCAGCGCGCGGGCCTCGCGTTCGACCTCCTCGCTGAGTTCGAGCCGCGAGACGAACCGCGGGACGTACTGCTCGGGGTCCGCCGGCTGGACCTCCAGTTTGAGTTCCCGGACGACATAGCGGTAGGTGCGGGTCATCTCCATCTTGTCGACCCGCGAGACCGCCGTGAACTCGTCGAGGCTCCGTGGAGTGCCCAGCTGTCGGGCCGCCGCATACAGCGAGGCCGTGGCGACGCCCTCGATCGAGCGACCCGGCAGCAGGTCCTCGTCGAGCGCCCGACGGTAGATCACCGAGGCGGTCTCCCGGACGGCCTTCGGCAGCCCCAGCGCGGAGGCCATCCGGTCGATCTCGCCCAGCGCCTGCTTGAGGTTGCGTTCTTTCGAATCCCGTGTGCGGAACCGCTCGTTCCACGTCCGGAGCCGCTGCATCTGTCGACGCTGGTTCGACGACAGCGACTTCCCGTAGGCGTCGCGGTTCTGCCAGCCGATATTCGTACTGAGGCCCTTGTCGTGCATCATCTTGGTCGTCGGCGCGCCCACGCGTGACTTCGAGTCGCGCTCGGCGCTGTCGAAGGCCCGCCACTCCGGGCCGCGGTCGACGGCGTCGGCCTCGACGACGAGCCCGCAGTCCCGACAGACGGTCTCGGCGTGTTCCTCGTCGGTGATCAGGTGACCCTCACACTCCGGACAGCGGTGGGCCTCGGACTCCCGGTTGTCGGTCTGTCGTTCGTTGCTCCTGGCGTACTGTTTGATGGTTGTATCGCTCATAGTCTCCCCCGGATGATCCCACACGCCGAAAAAAGAGGGCAGGTGGGTTTCCTAACATAGCGTAAGTTTTCTACACGTATAAAGGTTTGTATGACTTGCGTCACCGAACCGCACGACAGCAGTCGGATTCCTCGACCACAGATGTGACCGTGTCGACGGCGGCACCAATTGAATAAATAAGAACCTGACGCCGCATACGTGGGTGGGTTTCGCACCGACTGGTTGGCGGTGCGATACTTCCTGCCGTGGTGCCCAAGGGATTATGTGCGGGCGGACAGAGATTCAATCGGAATGTACAGCGAGATCCTACTCCCAACGGACGGAGAGTCGGCCTCTCAGACGGCCCTCGAACACGCCGTCGAACTGGCCGATCGGTACGACGCGCGGCTCCACGTGCTGTACGTCGTCGACACGGCGGCCTACGCCTCCTTCGACGCCGGGGCCGAAACGATCGTCAGTGCACTCAAAACACAGGGTGAGGAGGCCGTCGAGTCGGCCGTCGAGACGGCCGAGGACGCCGGCGTCCGGGCGGTCTCGGAGATCGTCTCGGGGTCGCCACACAGCGAGATCATCGAGTACGCCGCGGGCGAAGGGATCGATCTGGTCGTGATGGGAACCCACGGCCGGACCGGACTCGACCGCTATCTGCTCGGCAGCGTCACCGAGCGGGTCGTTCGGACCTCCGAGACGCCCGTTTTGACCGTCCATCCGCCCGACGCGGAGCAATGACCGGCAGCCGCGGAAGATAGCCACATGTACGACTGGCTCACCCACCGGGCGGCGGCGACCCCCGAGACACTCGCGTTGATCGACACCGACACCGACACCCGGTGGTCCTACAGCGGCCTCGATGCCGCCGTCGACGAGACCGCCGGTCGGCTCGCAGCCCTCGGAATCGAACCCGGCGACCACGTCGGGATGCTCATGGGGACCCAACTGCTGTCGATCTGTCTCCTCCATGCGGCCCAGCGGCTGGGGGTCCGGCTCGTCCCACTGAACGACCGGCTGACCGCCGACACGCTCGCCGGCCAGATCGACCACAGCGACCTCTCGGTGGTGGTCTGTGGGGCCGACACCGAACAGTTGGCCGTCGAGGCCACCGGCTCGACCCCGGTCGCCTCGGTCGACGACCCCCAGTGGGCGGAGGTCAAATCGTTCCGGGGGGTCGAGCCCGACCCCGTCGAGCCCGTCGAGTGGGCCCGCGACGACCCCCAACTGATGGTCTACACCTCGGGCTCTACTGGCGAGCCGAAGGCGGTCGTCCTCACGATGGGGAACCTGCTGTCCAGCGCGACGGCCTCGGCGTTCCGGCTGGGGGTCGACCCCGACGACCGGTGGCTGCTCACCCTCGCGTTCTACCACGTCGGCGGCCTCGCGCCCGTCTTCCGGTCGACGCTGTACGGGACGGCGGTCGTCCTGCGGTCGGGGTTCGACCCCGGCGGTGTCGCCGACGACATCGACCGTTACGACGTGAGCGTCGTCTCGCTGGTGCCGACGATGCTCGCCGAGATGCTCGAACGTCGGGGGACGCTCTCGGAATCGCTGCGAGCGGTCCTGCTGGGCGGTGCCCCGGCCCCCGACTCGCTGATCGAGCGCTGCCGCAACTACTCGGTGCCGGTGTTGCCGACCTACGGGATGACCGAGACCGCCTCCCAGATCGCCACCGCCCGGCCGGCAGAAGCCTTCGACCGACCCGACACGGTCGGCCGACCGCTGCTGTGGACCCGCCTCACCATCGTCGACGACGAGGGCCGGCCGGTCGAGGCCGGCGAGCGCGGCGAGATCGTCGTCTCGGGGCCGACGGTCGCCGCCGGCTACTACGGCGATGTCGACGCCAACGTCGAGGCTTTCGGCGAGTACGGGCTCCACACTGGCGATGTGGGCTACCAGACCGAAGACGGCTCGCTGTTCGTCCTCAACCGGCTCGACGACCGGATCATCACCGGCGGCGAGAACGTCGACCCCGGCGAGGTCGTCGAAGTGCTCCGCGAGCACCCCGAGGTCGACGCGGCGGCCGTCGTCGGCGTCGACGACGACACGTGGGGCCAGCGGGTGGCCGCCCTCGTCGTCCCGAAAACCGAGACGGTCTCGGCGTCGACCCTCGAAGCCGCCTGCCGCGAGCGGCTGGCCGGCTACAAGTGCCCGAAACAGATCGCCTTCACCGACGCGCTACCGCGGACCGCCTCCGGGACGATCAAACGGCCGGCCGTCCGTGAGCAGTTGGCCGCGCTCGCCGACGAGCCGGCCGACGCCCTCCTCTCGGAAGGTGGCGAAACCGACCCCGACCCGGCCGACAGTCGGGCAGTCGACGACCCGGCCAGCGACAACTCGGCCATCGAACCGGAGGAGCCATCGGCTATCGAACCGGGCGACGACGGATCGGTCGACGAATCACGCGACGAACTGCCGAGCGGCGAGGAGTCGGTCGACGACGCCCACGACGAGCCGGCTAGCCGTGGCGAGTGAGACAGGTCGACAGGCCGATCAACTCGACGGGCTCGGAGTTGTCGGGCGAGTAGACGACCATCTGACCCTTCTCCATGTAGGGCACCTTCGACTGGAGGTTTGAGGGGATGTTGACGCTCTTGATCGCGTCCTCGTCGCCCAGATTCAACACGAGCTTGGTGTTTATTTGCTTGAACACCGAGTCGGCGATGTCCTGCGGATCTTGGGTAATCAAAAACAGCCCGAGCCGTTCTTTGCGGCCCTGTTTGGCCGCCTCGGTGAACTTCTGGATCACCTTCCGGGCCTGCACGGTGTCGGCCTCCGTGAGGAAGTTGTGGGCCTCGTCCATCCCGAGGACGACGGGGGTCTCTTTGATCCGGTCGCTGTCGGGCGTATTCGAGAGCTTGTCGTCGATCAGGTACGCCGAGACGGCGAGGACGAACAGCTCCTTGGCCCGGCTCGAACTGAGGTGGTAGGTCGGAATGACCGTCAGCCCGCCCGGCCGGACCAGTTGATGGTCGAGTTCGGTGATCGGTTTCGCCGACTGGTCGAAGATCCCCGACGGCATCCCGAAGACCCGACGTTTGATCGCGTCGAAGGTGGCCTCGTGGACGCGGCCGGACTCGTCGAGTTCCTCCTTGAGTGCGGGGTTGTCGAGGAAGCTTTTGAACTGGCTGTAGGTGCCGCTCTGCCCGTACTGACGGAAAAACCGGTTCAACAGCCGTCTGAGCCCGGCATACTGGTTCTCGTTGAGACTGCTGCCGGCGACGAGCCACGGCCGCTGTTCGGTCATCGAGAACGGAATCGTGAACTCGATGCGCTCGGCGCGGTGGCTCTCGCCGGCGTAGCTGGTGCCGTCCTCCTTCGGAACGAGCGCGATGGTATCGTCGACACCCCCGTAGGCGATGGCTTCCCGATCCAGTCGACGGGCGTAAGCATCGCCTACCGCCGGGTTGTCCTCGTACATTTGGGCGTACTCGTCCTGTGGATCGAACTGGACGACCGCGGGGGCGACGGTGCGGCCGTCGTCCATCGGGTAGGCCCGATCCTCGGCCAGATACTGCCGGAGGACGTTCTTCGAGGCGTGGGTCTTCCCCGAGCCGGTGCCGCCCGCGACGAGCGTGTGGCGGAAGACGAGCGGGTCGCCCGAATCGTAGTCGTCCTTCAGGCGGTAGTCGATCGTCGGCGGGCTGGCGGCGGTCTCGACCGTCTCGCCGCCGACCGAGAGGTGGCCGAGAAAGACGCCCTCGGCGGGGATCTTGAGCCCGGTTTTGATCTCCTCGCTGTCGGTGGCCTCCTGGACCACTGCCCCCGGTTTCGGGACTCGGTCGGTCATCCGGCGTTTGAGTTCGGCCGCGCCGTCCTCGTCGTAATCCTCGTAGAGCACCGCGACCGGTTCGAGTTCGGCCATGAACTTGTAGTCGCGTTCCTCGATGCCCGACTGCCGCATCATCCGGCATGTGGTTACGGGCAGTAGAACAAGAAACAGGCAAGATAATCGGAAAATCGGAATCATCCTTTACAGTAACAGATAATAGCTTGATGATCTTTGCACCGAACGGAGATGAAGAATGGCAATCCGGTAGCACTCAAACTATAGAATGGGAGCAGATGGGCTTAAATAGCCTAAATATCCTCTATACTTATGATAATGGAGCAAATTGGACAACCATAGCTTCTAATGTACCTGCATCTGACCTTACTTATGAATGGATAATTCCTGATACACCTTCGACAGAATGTCGAATAAAAC
>JAWOEO010000063.1:0-5861 GCA_046482755.1 Halohasta sp.
CCCGTGAGGATCCCGCGCAACTCCGAGAGCGGTTCGCCCACGGTGAGCCCCTCGTCGGTGATCTCCAGGAGCCGGAGCGTCGACTCGAAGTCGCTGGTCCGCTTTTTCAGGACGCCGATCACCTTCCGGAGTTCGCCCCGGTGTTCGACGTGTCTGAAGAAGACGATATCGTCGGCCAGATGGCTGATCCGGTGTTCGGTCGCCCGGAAGTCGCCGGTGATCTGGTGGACTTCGTTGGTGATGATCCCCGTCACGTTCATGTTTCGGAGGTATTGGCCGATCTTGACCAGCCGGTGGCTGGGGTCGGCGGCGACCTCGCTGAAAGCCCGTTCGTAGCCGGTGACGCCGTCGATCATGACGATCTCGGTCGACTCGGTTTCGACTTCCGCTCGAATCCGGTGGGTGAACGCATCGAGGCTCAGTTCGTCGGTGCCGATCTCCCGGATCACGACGTTGCCGGCGTCGATCTGCTCGCCCAGCGGCATGCCGAGCGCCTCCGCACGGCTCAGAATGGTGCGTCGGCTCTCCTCGAAACTGTACAGCACCGACCGCTGGCCGTTGGCGGCGGCCTCGGTAATAAACTGCAGGCCGGTCGTCGTCTTGCCGACCCCGGTCGGCCCGCTCAAAAACGAGACCGTGCCGGTGGTGAGCCCGCCGCCGAGCAGCGCGTCGAGTTCGTCGACGCCCGACGACAGCGTCGAGATCGAGCCTTCACGGTAGTGGTCGGTGGGATCGAGCCGGGGCCAAACTTGCATGCCGTCGTCGGTGATCGCGACCGTATGCGGGCCGCGACGAACGGCCGAGCCGCGGAACTTCGGGACCCGCAGCGTTCGATGGTCGTCGTCGGCCGCCAGCGAGAGCACCGCGTCGACCAGAAACTGCAGATCGTCGTCCGGCACCGAGTCGGCGGCCTGCGAGGTCAGCATCACGGTCGCGCCGTGGTTTTTGAGGAAATCCAGCAGGCTCAACACCTGGGTCCGGAACTGCCGATCGTCGGGAGCCAGATGTCGGAGTTCGGTGACCGGGTCGACGAGCACCCGCCCCGGCCGGCTCGTCTCGACGGTCTCGCGGATCCGGTCGACGAGCGGGGTGGTTTCGACCTCGTCGGGCTCGAAGAGGTCGTACGACTGGCTGCCCTGGAACTGCTCGCCGGACGGCGAGAGATCCAAGAACTCGATGTGGTCGGTGTCGAGGCCGAACCGCTCGGCGGTCGCTTCGAGATAGTCGGCCGGCTCGCCGAGATTGATGTACAACACCGGCCCGTCGGCCGCGGCCAAGAAGTGCAGCCCGAAGATCGTCTTGCCCGCGCCGGGCGTCCCACGGACGAGCGTCGCCGACTCGGAGAGGAGCCCGCCATGCAGGATGCTCGTTGCGTTCGGGACGCCCGTCGGTATCCGTCGCTGACCCGTCGGCGTACTCATATCTGTGGCATACGATAACACCGCATAACAGACTTTCCCATGTGGGCCACGGTCGACGGGGTCGACCGCCTCGACCGAGCCGTTCGGCAGCCTACTCGAAGCGGAACGTCGACTCCTCGCCGCTGTCCTCGACCTGCACGCCCAGTGCCTCCAGCCGATCCCGGATGGCGTCGGCCTGCTCGTACTCACCGGCCTCGCGGGCGTCCTCTCGAACGTCGAGAACGAGTTCGACGAGGTCGCTGGCGATCCCGACGTCGCCCTCGCTGACGCTCTGAAACTGGAGGCCGAAGGCGTCGCCGCCGAACCGCTCGAAGGTCTCGACCGCCGTTTTGAGTCCCTGATAGTCGTAGGTGTCGGCGTCGTCGACGTGTTTGTTCACGGCGGTGGTCAGTTCGAGCAGCGCCGCCATCGCCTCTCGGACGTTGAAGTCGTCGTTCATCGCTGCGGTGAACTCGGTGCGGGCCGCCTCGACCGCCGAGCGGAGTTCCTCGTCGGTCGCCTTGGCGTGGGCGTCGACCGAATCGAGGGCGTCGACGGCCGTCTCGTAGGCCCGTTGGAGCCGATCCCACCGTTCTTCGGCCTCGGCCATCGCCGCCTCGGAGAAGGTCTGTTTCGAGCCGTACTCGGTCGACAGATAGAACGTCCGGATGACGTTCGGGCCGAACTCCTCTAAGGCCGCCTCGACCGTAAAGAAGTTGTCGAGGCTCGAACTCATCTTCTCGCCTTTGGTTTCGAGGAGGCCGGTATGGAGCCAGTAGTTGGCGAACGGTTGGCCGGTGGCGGCCTCGCTTTGGGCGATCTCGTTTTCGTGGTGCGGGAAGACGAGATCGTGACCGCCGATGTGGATGTCGATCGTCTCGGCGAGGTGGGTCATCGACATCGCCGAGCACTCGATGTGCCAGCCCGGTCGACCCTCGCCCCACGGCGAGTCCCACGTCTCCCCTGTCGGGGTCTCGTCGCCGTGGTCGTGTTTGGCGTGTTCCTCGATGGCGGTCTCCGAGACGCCACCGGCCTTCCAGAGGGCGAAATCGGCGGGATTGCGCTTTTCGGAGCGTTCGTCGGGTTCGCCTTGGGCCTCCAACTCCTCGACGCGCTGGTTCGAGAGTTTGCCGTACTCCTCGAAGGCAGTCACGTCGAAGTATACTGATCCCTGGGTCTCGTAGGCGTGACCCGACTCGACGAGCGTCTCGATTAACTCGATAATCTCGGGGATGTGTTCGGAGACTCGTGGGTAGACCGAGGCGCGTTTGAAGTTCAGCCCGCGCATGTAGTCGACCACTGTTTCGATGTAGTGCCGTGCGACGTCGGCTTCAGTCTCCCACTCCGGCCGTTCGCCGATGCGGGCGGCGATCTTCTCGTTCACATCGGTAAAGTTCTCGACGTGCGTAACGTCGTAGCCCGCGACCGAAAGCCAGCGGTGGATGACGTCGGCGTGGGTCCACAGCCGGGCGTGGCCGAGATGGGGGTCGTCAGAGACCGTCAGCCCACAGACGTAGATCAGCACGTCATCACCGGTCGGCTCGAACTCCTCGCGCTCGCCTGTCAGCGTGTTGGTCACCGAGAGGGGCATCGTTGGCCGAACCCAGAGCGGGAGGCGGTTTGAAGCCGTCGAAAACGGAGCCTACCGCTTCAGCGAGTAGGCGATCATCACGAAGCCGACCAACACGAAGCTACTCTCGATGACTACGCCGACGATCAGCGCGGTTTCGAGGAGTTCGTAGGCCAGCCCCGCAAGGATCGAGCCGAACAGCACGAGCCCGAAGCCGGTGGCGAGATAGCCCAGCGACTGATCGCCGGTCCGCCGGTAGGCCTTGGTGGCGTAGTAGACGACCGAGCCCCCGGCGACGACCATCAGCGCCTTTACCACGAGGAGCGTCAGCTGGAGGAATCCGGAATCCACCGTGGTATGTGCCATACATTCCGTTTTAATGTGTGACTAATAACGGTTCCGAGTCGACCTGTTCTATATCGCCTCGGTGGCCGGCT
This sequence comes from Halohasta sp., assembly GCA_046482755.1. GTDB lineage: Archaea > Halobacteriota > Halobacteria > Halobacteriales > Haloferacaceae > Halohasta. The sequence goes on from JAWOEO010000063.1 coordinate 3,408, forward strand.
CCGTCTCGGTTCTCAGACCGCCTCGGCAGTCGACTCGATCAGTCGGAGCGCGGTCGACCCCTCGCGCCGCGGGACGACCACGACCAGCGACTCCCCGACCACCCCGGCCCCACCGACCGGCACCTCGGCGATCCGGAGCCGGTCGAGAACTGCCGCCAGCAGCCGGGCGTCGACCGCCCCGGTCACCGCGACCGCCGTGGGGTCATCGATTGCCGGCGTCTCGGCGGCCCTCCCATCCCCCGTCTCGGCCGACCCACCGGCGGTGGCCCCGTCGACCGACAGCAGGGCCTCGACGGTCTCGGGGTCGCTGTGGAGTCGGACGGTAATCGAGCGCGCTTCGGTGTCGGGGGGGTCGAGGTCGGCGGCGAACCGGCGGAGGGCGGTGGCGATCGCTTCCCGGTCGCCGTCGACGTCGAGCGCGTCGGCGGCGGCAGTGTAGTTGACGACCCCGGCTGCGAGCGCCTCGTAGAGCGCCGGCCGGTCGCGGACGGCCTCGCGGGTAGCGGCGGCGAGCGACATACTCGGCTCGGAGTCGGCGGCGGCTCAAGACCGTTTCGCCGTCGACAACCCGCAGTTCCTAAGGCCAGCGCGGTCCTCGTGGCGGGTATGCAATCGCTGGTCATCGTCGCCCACGGCTCCCATCTCAACCCCGATTCGGCGACGCCGACACACACCCACGCCGACACCATCAGGGAAACCGGTGCGTTCGACGAGGTCCGAACCGGCTTCTGGAAGGAACAACCCTCGTTTCGTGAAGTCCTCCGCACGGCTCGGGGCGAGGACATCTACGTGGTCCCGCTGTTCATCAGTGAGGGGTATTTCACCGAGCGGGTCATCCCCCGCGAACTCCGGTTGGAGGGGTGGGATCCGGAACTGTGGGAGTCGGATGGGATCTCGGCGGACACCGCCACGCTGGTCGCCAGCGATATCGACCGAGAGGTTCACTACTGCGGCCCCGTCGGCACCCACGAGGCGATGACCGACGTGTTGATCCGGCGGGCCGTCTCGGTCACCGGCGACGACGAGGTCGGCGAGGGGTTCGGCTTTGCCGTCGTCGGCCACGGCACCGAACGCAACGAAAACAGCGCGAAAGCGATCGAGTACCACACCGAACGCATCCGCGCAACCGGTCGGTTCGACGAGGTCCACGCACTGTATATGGACGAAGAGCCCGAAGTCGACGACGTCTCCGAGTACTTCGACAGCGAGGATATCATCGTCGTCCCGCTGTTTATCGCCGACGGCTACCACACACAGGAGGACATCCCCGAAGACATGGGGCTCACTGACGATTATCGGGAGGGGTACGACGTGCCCGCGGAGGTCGACGGCCACAGAATCTGGTACGGCGGCGCGGTCGGCACCGAGGCGTTGACCGCCGACGTGATCCTCGAACGCGCCGCCGACGCCGGTGCGGACATCGGTGATGCGATCGCGCGGGTGCGCCAGCAGACCAACCCGACGACAGGGACGGTGGGCGAGTAGATGTCAGCTAAACCGACGCTTTCGGAGACGCAACTGGCGGCGTTCAGAGAGCAACTTGCAGATGGGGCAATCGAATACGACGGGCTGGCTGCCGACTACGACACCGACACGGACACCTATCGGATCGAGACACCGGACCAGACCAGCATCGGTGCCGACGAACTCCCGGTCGACGCCGAGCAAGCAGCCTACATTTCGAACTGGTATTTCTACACACAGCAGGTCGACAGTGAGATCACCCGAGCGTTCTGTCGGTGGCTCGAACTGGCCGCCGAACGCCCGGTTCCGGACCGCTACGCCGCCCTCGAATCCGGCGTCGACCGCGAGTGGGGCCAACTCGAAATCACCACGACCGTCTCCGCGGACGGCACGCGCCACTACGAGCTTCGCCACGTCGACGACAGCGACGCCGACGCGAGCGCACTCACGACCCACACGAACCCGTTCGAGGCCCGCGACATCGGGACACTCGATCCAAAGGGTCGGTACCGTCCGCTCCGAACCGCACCATCGCTCAAAACCGGCTGGATCTTCTCCGATCTCACCGCAAACGAGGTGTACGAGGCCGTCGAGGCGTTCTATCCGGCGACGATTGTCAACTGGTACCGTGAACGGCGCGGCGAGTTAGATATCGACCACTGGCGGGACGAGCAGGACCGACAGAGCGGCATCTACAACCTCATTACCGTCCTTCCGGACGAGGCCGTCGACTGGGCGGCGGCAGCCTGTTGTGACGACTCCCAGTGTCTCAAACGCCGCGAGTGGCAGCTGTCGGCGGACGAACCGCTCGATGCCGACGGCGGCGACGGCGTCTTCCCCTGCCGGGGGCCGTGCTCGATGGTCGTCGCCGCGGGCCGCGAGTGGGCCAAACTCGAACGGGAGGACACCCGAACCTACGAGTTCGAGCTAACGCCGAGCGAGAAGGAACAGTTGGAGGCGATGATCGACGTCATCGCCGACGACAGGGTC
>JAWOEO010000109.1:0-3554 GCA_046482755.1 Halohasta sp.
GACGTTCTGGACGTCATCCAGGTCGTTCAGCATGTCCATGAATTTTTCGAACAGTTCGATGTCATCGCCTTCAATGGTTGTGGTCGTCACGACTGGTGGGCCCGCCGGCTCGACCGACTCTTCGAGCAGGTCGACGTGACGCGACTCGATCACTTCCAGGGCTTCCTCGAATACTGGGCGATCCCCGTCGAGGCCGACGACCCCGCGGCCGGCGAGTGGCGGGATGGTCCCGGTGCTGCGTTCTTCGAGGCGATCGAGAAGCAACTCGGCGACCTGCCGTTTATCGCCGAGGACCTCGGCTTCCCCGACGCCGAACTCCAGGCGCTGATGGATCGGTTCGGCTTCCCCGGGATGCGGGTGCCCCAGTACGCCGACTGGTGTCAGGGCGGCAACGCCCACCAGCCGATGCACTACCCCAAGAATTCGGTCGGCTACACCTCGACCCACGACACCGACACCTTCGAAGGCTACTACAGCTCCATGTCGGACCGCCAGCGCGAGTGTCTGCACTACAATCTAGGCGTCGACGGCGACGAGATCAACTGGTCGATCATCGAGGCGGTCTGGCGCTCGGAGGCTGGACTGGCGTTTACGACGCTCCAAGACCTCCTGGGGCTCGACAGCCACGCCCGGTTCAACACCCCCGGAACCGCCGAGGGCAACTGGACCTGGCGGGTGACAAGCGAAGGGCTCGACGAGGAGGTCGCCAAGAAACTCGGGACGATGACCGCCATCGAGATCCGGTAGTCCCAACCGGACTGTTTTACGAATGATATTTGTTCTCCGTCCGTAGCGATCCACCCACCAACTGACGGTAACAAGTTTTCTGATCGGTCGGAACCGCTGAAATCAAATTTAACTATCGGCTCGCGGAAACCAGAGCAGAGATGCGAGAGTACGCTGGGTCGGTGCCCCGGAGCCGGACGGCACTCTACGAACAGGTCGACACCCACTGGTTTCGGATCCTGTTTCTCGGCTCGGCGCTACTGGTCTCGGTAGCGACCGTCCTCATGTTCGCGGAGAACCCGTTTTATCTGAACAAGGATTCGGCGCTGTTCCAGCACGCGGGGTGGTCGATCCGCAACGGCGCGGATCTCTACGTCGACATCTGGGATCTCAAACCACCGTTGATCTACTTCGTGACGGTGGTGCTGGCGGCCCTCTCGTTCGGGAATATGGCTGTGCTGCACGTCCTCAGCGTGATCGTCACCGTCGGGACCGTCGTCGCCGGGATCACGCTCGTTGGCGTGTTGACCCACCGGCTGACCGACGACGGCTTCGCCAGCGTCGTCGCCGGCCTGACGATGGTCATTCTGACCTCGGTGTACTCGTTTCCCTATGCCGGCATCAGACCGAAGTATTTCGTCTTCTGCTGTGGGGTCGGCGCGCTCCTGTTGGCGGTCGACGACCGGCCGTTTCTCGCGGGTGCGGCCGGCGCGGCGGCTGCCGGCTTCTGGCAGCTCGGCGCGCCAATCGCCCTGTTGGTCGTCGGGATGAGCCGTCAGCGCAACGGCTGGGATGGAATGTGGCGGGCGATCGGCGGCGGGCTCACTGTAACGGTCCTCACGGTGGCTCCGTTCGTGCTACAGGGCCACACGATACCGCTGTTCGTCGAGGCCGTCCTCGCGCCGATCTACGGCGTCGAGAACTACACCGTGGTCGGCCGCCTGCTCACGTTCGTGGTGCAGATCGGCTACGGCGTGTTGATCGTCCCGTTTGCGGTGTACGGCTGGGGACAGGCCATCGTCGACGACTACGCCGAGTACTGGTGGGTGGCCGCCGGCGGCGTGATCTACAGTTTCCAACTGTTCTTGGAGTTCCAGGGTGCGATCGAACTCGTCCTGTTTTTCGTCTTCCTCGCGTTGGGTGTCGGGCTGCTCGTTGCCGACGCGTCGACGCCCTCTCGCCGGTCAGTCGTCGCCGGCTGTGTCGTGGTGCTGGTCGTGACAAGCGGCTACTGGAACCTCGCGTGGGTCGTCTCGGAGTCCCCCGATCCACCGCTACAGAACGCGGTCGAGACCGAACACGACCGATGGGAGGTGCCGAAGTACGACTCGCTGCCCGACGACCCCGATGGGTGGCCCTCGATGCAGGAGATCTACTGGCAGCAACTCCAGCCCGACCAGTGTCACTACCGGCTGGGGCTCAAACAGCAGTATTTCGAACAGGAGACCGGCGGCACCCTTTATAAGTCGACCTGTGGCCAGTGGCCCTTCGCGGAGCCGCCGGCGAAGTGGCTCGCCGGGGCGCTCTCGCCGGTCTGACCGAGTCGGTCTCGACAGCCTACTTGTTTTCATTCGTGCACGTCCGCAGAATTAACAGCGCGCGCGGCGTCGAAGCTGTGCATGAACTGTCAGCTCCAGTGGCCGGCGACATCGGCACGGTGGGGTCGACCATGAGCGACGCCCTCGGCGTCGTCATTCCGGTCTACGAGCCCGACGTCGACGCGCTCGCGGTGTCGGTTGAGGCGATCCGATCGTCGCTCGATCCCGCGACGGTTCGCATCGAGATCGACGCGCCGAGCGAGTCGGCGCTGGCGCGGATCGAGCCGCTGGCCGACGCGGTGGGCATAGCGAGGCGTCGGCGCGGCAAGGGCGGGGCGATCATGGACGGCTTCGACGAACTCTCGACCGAGGTCCTCGCGTTCGTCGACAGCGACGGCTCGGTGCCGGCGGCGTCGTTGGGCGACGTCGTCGACCACGTCCGCCAGCGAGCCGACACGGTGGCGATCGGCTCCCGTAGGCACCCCGACGCACGGATCGTCGATCACCAGACGGTCGGCCGGCGGCTGCTCGGCGATGCCTTCGCGGGGACCGCCCGCAGGCTGCTGCCGACGGCGTGTTACGACTACCAGTGCGGGGCGAAGGCGCTCCGGGCCGAGGCGTGGCGCGAGATCGGCCACCACTGCTACGAGCCGGGGTTCGCGTGGGATCTGGAGTTCATCGCGGTGGCCGGCGCGCTCGGCTACCGGATCACCGAGGTCCCCGTCACGTGGGAGGACCACCCGGAGTCGACCGTCGACCCCCTCTCGACCTCGCTGGAACTCGGCCGGGCACTGTTCGACGTTCGACGGCGTGCGCGGGCCATCACGACCAGCCCGCGGTATCGGGACGTCCAACCGACCCACGGGTCGACGCTGAGCCCGACCGATGGCGACTGAATCGCCACTATCGGCGCTGGCCCACCGCGCCAGGATCGGGAAGTTCCTCTCGGTCGGCGCACTCGGGGCGACCATCGAGACGCTGGTCGTCGCCGTGCTGACCACCGCCGCTGGGATCGGCCCGCTGGCGGCGAAGGCCGTCGGCGCTGAGCTGTCGATCTCGACGATGTTTCTGGTCAACGACCGGTGGACCTTTGCGGCGGCTGGTGAGGCCGGCGGACGGGCCACCATCGGTCGGTGGGGGCGCTCGCATCTCGTTCGCGCAGTCGGCCTCGGAGTCGGCTTCGCCGTGCTGTTCGGGCTGACGGGCCCTATCGAGGCCACCTTACCGATCGCCGGCGTCGACCTCTGGCCGACAGTCGCCAACGCGGTTGGCATCTGTGTCGGGTTGGGG
>JAWOEO010000157.1:0-3201 GCA_046482755.1 Halohasta sp.
TCGCCGCGTAGCTGTCGCGGATAGGATGTGATGATTCCTCCGAACTCATAGTATACTGACCGATTGGAATTCCAGACTGATAAAACCACGACACCCGGTTATCACGACTGAAAGCCGCTTTCGTGGCTGTTAGGGTCCGATAGTGGAGCGCCCTCAGAGGCCGGTGGGATGGGGGTGATAGCTCGTCGACAGACCCCACTCCTCGGCCACCCCTTGGAGGGCACGCACGCCGACCGTTTCGGTGGCGTAGTGGCCTGCCAGCAGGACGTTGATTCCGGCCTCGCGGGCCCGGTGGTAGACCTGTTGTTTGCCCTCGCCGGTAATTAGCAGGTCCGCGCCAACGTCGACCGCCTCGTCGAGCCAATCACTGCCGCTGCCGGTGACGATTGCGACCCGGTCGACCGATTCGGGGCCGAAGGCGAGCCGCTGGACGTCATCGGTGCCTTCGAGGCCGGCTTCGAGGCGGCTGGCAATCTCGTCGACGCCGGTCGGCTCGGCGAGTCGGCCCTGCTGGCCGACCGTGACGGGGCCCATCGAGCCGAAAGGGGCCGTTTCGTCGAGCCCCAGCAGGTCGGCGATGCCGGCGGCGTTGCCCAGTTCCTGATGCTCGTCCAGTGGGAGGTGTGAGACATAAAGCGCGATGTCGTTGTCGATCAAGGGGGCGATCCGGCCGTACTGCCGGCCGGTGACACGCTCGATGCCGCCCCACGACAGCCCGTGGTGGCAGACCAGCACGTCCGCGTCCGCCTCGGCGGCGCTCTCGATGGTCGCCTCGGCAGCGTCGACTGCGAAGGCCGCGTGTTCGATGTCGGCTTCGGGTGGGCCGACCTGCAGGCCGTTGGCGCTGGCGTCGACGTCGGCGTAGGCCTCGGTGTCGAGTTCGTCATCCAGCCGGTCGGTGAACGTCGTGAGTTCCATACCGACGGCTACGCGGCCGACGGCTTGTAAGCCACGGATCCGAAAAGCAGCCTCAGTCGAGCGCGACGGCGCTGACCTGTCCGGTCTGGCCCGGTCGGGAGGTCACGCGGGCCCGTCCCTCGCTGGTCTCGATGATCGCGCCCTTGGTGATGATGTTTCGGCGGGCGTAGTTAACGTTCGAGGGGTTCTCGACGACGTTTTCGATCTCGACTTCGGTGGTCTCGCCGCCCTCCGACAGCTGGGCGACGTTGGTCGACAGTGCCCGAAGCTTCTCCTCAGTCCCGCGGGCGTCGATGGTCTGGAGTCGCGGCTCGCCGACGGTGGTCTCGGCGGGCTCGCGGCCCAGCTGGTAGCGTTTCTTCTTGCTGAAGTGCTTGAGTCGACCGCCGGTCCGCTTCCGCGTAGAGCCGCCTTGGTCTTTCATATTCCGAGTTCAGCACCAGCAGCTACTTGAATCGCTCGAAACGGCGCGCCGAATCGACGCCGGCGGGGCGAGTAGCCACCGACTACGGGTTGGCATCTCACAGTAGTCGACGGTTAGGCGTCGCCTTCGAGCCGCCAGCCGACGAACGGCGTCTCGGTTTCGACCTCAAGCGCCGCAAGCAGCCGGCCGACCAGCAGGTAGCCACCCGCGAGGGCGGCGACGCCGACGACCGTCTCGGGATCGTAGGTAGCTGCGAGCGCGTCGTGGCAGTCGTCGTCGACCGTCCCCCGAACGACCGCCCGTGCGTACCGGATCAGGGTTCGATCGCCCCGGTCGAAGCCGTCGAGATCGCCGTCAGCGATGGCCAGAACCTCGCTGTCGGCGATCCCGACATCACGGGCGATGGCGACATGCTGGTGGAACTCGTAGGGCGACTCGATTTCGGCAGTAACCGCCAAAATCACCAGCTCCCGCTGCTCGGGATCAAGTCCGGAGTCGCGCCAGAGCGCCCCGAGGAACGTCCGGAGCCCGTAGAGCGCCGCGGGGTTGTTCCCGATCGCGCGGTAGATGTTGAGCGGTTTACCTTGGAGGGCCGAGACGAGTAGGTCTTGGTGTTCGGTCGGGAGTGCACTCTCGTCGACGTACGGAACGCGAGCCATGCGGCGTCGACGACGAGCGACATGATATGTCGTGCGGTATCACAGTCCGTGCTCAGTCGTCGACGACGGCCACCGCCCGGACCGGCGCGGCATCGCCGTCACGGACCGCCAGCGGGTACGCATGGAGTTCGAACCGCGACGGGAGTCGACCCACTCCCCGGAGGTTCTCCACCAGTAGTCGGTCACTACTAAAGAGGGCGTGGTGGACCGGGTAGCCGGTCGGTTCCGCCGATGTGGCGGCGTCGGTCGGCGTCGGGTCGACGTTGAGCGCGTCGATGCCGAGATGGAGCCCGCGGTCGGCCAGCCACTCGGCGGCTTCGCGGGTGAGATACGGGTGGTCGAAATACCGGTCGGTCCCCCAGTGGTCGTCCCAACCGGTGCGGACGACCAGCAGGTCGACCGCCTCGTCGAGGTCGCCGTCGAGTGCTGCGATGAGCGTCTCGACGCCGATTTCGGCCCGCGGGTCGAGCGGTCGACAGTCGGCCAGTCGGGCGGTGAATCGGAAGGTGTCGACCGGTAGTTCGTCGATCGTCGCCCCGTCGGCGAGCATGTGGGCCGGCGCGTCGACGTGGGTGCCGGCGTGGGAATCGATCTCGATCGCGGTGGTTCGGTAGCCGTCGGCCTCGACGGTGGCGGTCGGCTCTACCCAGGAAAAGATTTTCGTGGCCAAAATTGGAGCTGTAATAATTCATCCATTTTTTAATGAAAAATTCATCATTCCTGGCCATGGATAAAACAGCAACACGCTTTGTCATGTATTATGAATTTTGTTGAGTGCAAAATTGCTAAAATTATTTATGAGGAATGCAGCTTCTTTTAAATTTAATCAGGTTAATACAGTATCTTCTCCATCCAACTGAAAAATATGTCCTGTTCCTCTTTAGCACACATTTCCAGGCTTTGCACGCACAGGAATTTAATTTCAGGGTTGTTTTCCAAGTACTTTATTTTTCGGTTTAAATAGTTTTTGTAACGATTATATGGTTGCAAATATGCCAGTCCGGGTTTAGCAATATGATTGTTGCCAGCCAATAGTTGCAAATGATTCGATAATGCAATAAACGTGAACTGGTGATAATGGCGGAAGCGGTACGAAATATTCTGCTCCAAAATGGTTTTATTGCTGTTGAAAAAAGCTTCCACTGTCTTTTTTTCTACCGTATGGGGAGTATGACTATTCGTGAAATACCTGTATTTAAA
>JAWOEO010000223.1:0-5153 GCA_046482755.1 Halohasta sp.
GGGCTGTAACGGCGTATAAGTAGCCGGCGATTACTTTTCAGTTCGGGTTGCCGTCCGCCGGGCACGTGGCTCCCGATCGGGGCCGGGATAGTCGTCGTCGTGTGCTTCCGCATAGAGGCTCTCGGGATCGAACAGCAGGGCGAAGGCGTCGGGCTGGCGGATGCTGACCGGGAACCGCTCGTGGAGGGCTAGCCCTGTCCCCGACGCGGTGAGCCCCTCGTCGAACGACAGCAGATGCATCGCGCCGCCGCGGTAGGCGGAGGCTACTGCCGGGTGATCGCCGGCAGGCTGGTCGACCGGTTCGCGCCAGTCGTCGAGACAGTCGCGCCAGTCGGCCGCCAGCGACCGGTCGGCGACCGACTCGATGACCGCCGCGGCGTCGTCGACCAGTCGGTCGCTGGCGACCAGTGTCGTCCACGAGTGCCGGTAGAGCGGTTCGAGCGCCTCCCTCGCCTCGCCGCCGACACAGACATCGGCCGCCAGCACGTCCGCGTCGGCGACGACCCGCGCCGGACTCGGTTCGGTCGGCTCACGAACGACTCCCTCGTCGGTGTCGTCCTCGCCGTCGCTGGCCGCACGGCGGGCCGCGAGGGCCTCGCGGATCTCGTCGACGGTCACGTCGTCAGGGGCGGCCGCGAAGCAGTCGGCCCAACTCATTGCTCGCCGAGTAGTCGTGATCGGACCTCGTCGACGGCCTCGGGATCGATCACGAGCGCCAGCCGGTCGCCGGCTTCGACCGTGGTCGTCGGCAGCGGGATCGTCATCGGCTCGTCGTCGCCCCCGTGGGCGTAGAGCCGGGCGGTCTGCGGGAGTTCGATCGCCGAGATGCGGCTGCCGACCACGGGAGCGTCGTCGTCGACGGTGACGACCGTCAGCTGGAGCTGTTCGGTGAGATCGCCGATGGCGTTGAGGCTCCCGCCCAGCAGGGCGGTCTTGGCCCCGGCCGCGCCGAGTCGCTGGGGGTAGATCACCTCGTCGCAGTCGCCGAGGTAGGTCTCGTAGCGCTCCGTAGAGACGTCCTCGCTGATCCGCATGACCGTCCGGCAGCCGTGTTCGTTGCCGAGCAGACAGATCTCGTGGTTGCTCTCGACGTCGCCGGTGATCCCGCCGAGGGCGTCGGCGGTCTCGATACCGGCCTCCACGAGGGTCGACTCGTCGGTGCCGTCGCCCTCGACGACCGTCAGCCCCTGCTTTCGGGCGCGCTCGGCTTTGAGCGGATCGTTGTCGACCACCACGACCTCGTAGCCCTCCTCGGCGAGCACGCGGGCGGTTCGGGAGCCGACGCGACCGTACCCGACGACAATGAGTTTCATACCCACAGTACAACCGGCGAGCGCAAAAAGGTGTGTCCCCGGCGGACCCTACAGGATCCCCGCGGGCTCGTTTTCCGGGCGACTCAGCAGCCGCGAGAGCGTCTCGTCGACCCGGGCGGGGTTGGGGACGGCCCGAAACTCGATGTTCAGCGTGTCGCTGCCCGCGGTGTAGGCGGTCACGTCGCCGTAGCCCAAGAGTCGCTCGACCAGCGACTGGGAGAGTTGCGTGTTCTGAATCCGGGCGATCCGGATCCGGTCGACGTCCAGCGAGAGGAACCCCCGTTTGATGTAGACCTGTGTGCTGGTGATCACGTACCGAACCCGGTACCATCGCAGCAGGACGACCGCCAACACCGCACCGCCGCCGACCAGCGGCAGCAGTCGGACGATCGCCGGGACCGTGTCGACGGTCTCCCCGATCGCTGCAACGACGAGCGCGCCGCCGACAGCAACCGCGAGCGCCAGCAGTAGCTGTGGCGCGATCGTGAACAGCGAGGGTCGGCCGGTCCACTCGATCCGTTCGTCGTCCGACAGCGTAAGCCAGTCGGCCGATTCCAGACGCTCTGTGGAGGACATTCGGTTCCCCTTCGGGCCGACCGCCCTTCGGTGTTCGTACCGGTCGGATCGACTGACAGTCCGGCTACGCGTTCGGATCGGTCGACGCGATCTCGCGGATCGATCCGGCGAGGACGTCGATCCCGACCGCGATGTCGCGCTCGTCGACGTCGAACGTCGGGGTGTGGTGGCCGCCGGGGTGGTCGGTACCGATGCCGACGTAGGCCGCCAGTCCGCCCTGTTTCTGGACGTGTTGCATGAGGTAGGTAGCGTCCTCGCTGCCGCCGAGGCTATCGCGGTCGAGGACATCGTCGACGCCCGGCGTCCGACCCGCGACCGCGCCGACGATGTCGACCAGCGGTTGGTCGCTTTCGGCGCTGGGGGCCTCGCCGAGCATCCGAATATCCGCCTCGCAGGCGTGCATTTCGGCGGCCGACTCGATGACGCGCTGGGCGTGGTCCCACATGTAGGCCATCAGGTCGGTCGTCTCGCCGCGGACCTCGCCGTCGATGAAGGCGTCTTCGGGAACGATGTTGTTGGCCGTCCCGCCACCGACGAGGCCGGTGTTGACGCGGGTCTCGCCGTCTGAATGTCGCGGGATGCCGTAGAGGTTCTGGACCGCCGCCGCCATCGCTTGGACGGCATTCGCGCCCGACTCGGGACGGGCACCCGCGTGGGCCGACTCGCCTGCGAAGTCGACGCGGAACTGCGTGACCGCGAGGAAGTCGTCGATTCCGGCGACCACTTGGCCGGAGGGGTGGTCCAGCCCGATGTGGAGGGCAAGCAGGTAGTCGACGTCGTCGAGGATTCCGGATTCGGCCATCGGCTTGCCGCCGGAGATCTGCTCCTCGCTGGGCTGGAAGATCAATTTAAACGTGCCCGCGAAGTCGCTGTCGAGAACAGCATCGAGAACGCCCAGCCCGATGGTGGCGTGGGCGTCGTGGCCGCAGGCGTGCATGTAGCCCTCGTTCTCCGAGCGAAAGCCCTCGCTGGCTGGCTGGTGGTCCGAGTCGTCCGCTTCGAGAATCGGGAGGGCGTCGATGTCGACCCGGAGGGCGACCGTCGGTCCCGGCCCGCGTTCGGCGACCGCGACCGCGCCGGTGAAGCTCTCGCCGATCTCCGCCAGAATCTTCGGGTCGGCTCCGGCCTCGCGGGCCCGATCGCGCCACTCGTTGCGGGTCGACGCCTCGGGAACGTTGAGCCGTTGGTCGGCGGCGTGGATCTCGGGGCCGTAGTGGAGGTCGACGTCGCGGGCCCGGAGTTCCTCGATCAGCCGGGCGGTGGTGTAGAACTCACACCATGCGGGCTCGGGGTGGCGGTGGAGTTCCCGTCGGAGGGCCCGGAGTTCGTCGTCGGGTTGGACTGCTGGATCGTGCATACCGCGTCGACGCGGGGAGCGAAAATAAAGGCCTGCTGACTGCGGTTGCGCCCGTCCCGCGGAAGTTCTAGTTGTGGCCGAGCGGTTTCTTCTGTTCGACCTCGATCTCGACGTGGAGCGAGTCGTGGAACTCCCGGTGGCCGATCTCGCGGGCGATGTGATCCGCGCCGTGGATGTCGAGGCGGCGCTCGTAGACGGTGTAATCCCACCCCTCGAAGGTCGACCCCGGCTGGAGGCTGCGGTACTGCGGGACGCGGATCCGCTCGGCCGGCGAGGTATGCGGCCCCTTGCACTCGCCGCCCTTGCGCTCGACCATCTCCTTGAGGTCGGTGACGGTGTCTTCGAGTACGGCCCGGTCGCCCGACTGGAAGGTGAGTTTCGTGACGAACGCCATGGTAACTACAACCGACTGGGACCGCGAACACTAAAAACGCATCTACCACCGGCCGGCCTGCGAGTCGCTCCCACCCACACGGCTCGACCGTCAGTTGCCTGCCGGTAGCAGCCGGCTACTGCCGAGTAGTAGCCGACTACTGTTGTGTAGTAACCGGCTACGACCGTCGTGGTCGACGACTGACACCGAAACCCCGATACGTCGTGGTACTCACGGCGGTCGACTGGTACAGCCTCCGACACCCTCTTAACACGGGCTCGCATACCCGATGCTAATGACGGTAGAGGCGACCAGTGCTGGGGCGATCCTCTTCCGCGACACCCGCGGCCGACGGGAGTATTTGCTCCTCAAAAGCCGACCGGGGGACTGGGAGTTCCCCAAGGGCGGGGTCGAAGGAAGCGAGGAGCTCCAGCAGACCGCGATCAGAGAAGTATCGGAGGAAGCCGGCATCGAGGAGTTCAGACTCATCAACGGCTTCCGCGAGGATTACGACTACGTGTTTCAGGCCAACGGGAAGACCATCCACAAGACGGTCCACCTGTTTATCGCCCATTCGTTCGAGGCCAGCGCCGAACTCTCGAAGGAACACCGGGACCTCCAGTGGCGCGACTACGAGCAGGCGCTGAACACCATTACACAGGATGGGCCCAGAGAGATCCTCGAAGCGGCCCACGAGTATCTCGAAGAGCTGAAAGACGACGACGGCGAGTACGTGTAGGCCGTGTCGACCGGCCGCTCGGAGTTCGTCTACGAACTCCAGGTCTGCCGGTGGGCCGAACTCGCGTGGCCGCCCGACGGCGAGCCGTCGACTTTCCTCGTCGCGCGACAACTCGGCACCAAGCGGCGGCGCTGGGATACGGTCGTCGTCGAAACCACCTCGGAGGCGCTGGCGGCTCGCCGGCAGTTCGGCGACCGCGAACTCGATTCTGACCTCCTGCATATCGTCCGCCACGCCCCTGCGGTGTGGGCGTTTTACCGCGATGCCCTGCCGCATCCCGGCTACCCGTGGCGCTACGTCCGGGCGGCGATCCACCGCGCCGACGACCGCGGGATCGTCGACACGCGGCGGGACGGCAACAAAATCCAGATCAGGCGGATCGCGCCGTACCCCGACTGGGTCGACCGACTGATCGCCATCGAGAACAAGCCCGATCTGGACGCCAGCGCGGCCCGTCAACTCGCTGGCCAACTCCAACACGACGTCGACGCCGGCCTCGCCGACGAGGTGTGGGTCGCAACCGCTGCGACGGGTCGACGGGTCGAGCCCGCCCTGCTCGAATCGCTGCCGGTCGAGGCAGGGATTCTGACGACCGATTTCGAGGACGGTGTCGACGCCGCCAGCGCCGCTGTCGAGTGGTATCCGACGCGGCTCTCGGCAGCCGACGATGATGTAGATCGGGGTGACAGGCGGCTGGAACTCGCCGAGCGCGCGTACGGTCGGGGATGGCGGACCTACGATCGGACGATGCGGCCGGACTGTCGACACTTCGAGTTGCGCCGAGCAGGCCGAGCC
>JAWOEO010000304.1:0-4044 GCA_046482755.1 Halohasta sp.
TCGACGAACGGCGAGTAGACCGCGACGTAGCCGCCGTCGGCCAGCAGGTCGGGGGCCGAGTCGACGATCTCGGGGGCGTCCTCGGTGTCGAGGGTCAGCAGGTCGAACGGTTCGCCCGCCGTGAGATCGTCGAGGTCCTCTGTGATGTCGCCGGTCCGGACGTCGACCTGCTCTGTGATGCCCGCCGTCTCCATATTTCCGCGGGCGACGTCGGCGAACTCGGGGTCCTGCTCGTAGGTCGTCACCGACGCACCGAGTCGACCGAGATACGCCGATAGCACGCCGGTTCCGGTTCCGGCGTCGAGCACGCGATCGCCCGCGGCCGCGCCGGTGTGGCCGACGACGAGCCCGATGTCGCGTGGCATCATCGGCGCGCCGGTGCGTTCGAGATGGTTGAACAGGTCCGGGCCGCGGAGTTCGCGGGCGACGAACTCGGTGCCGAGATGGGTCTCGATGGTGTCGCCCGACTCGACGTCCTCGGGGACGGTCAGCACGCCGAGGTCGGTCTGGAGTTCCTCGCCCGGCGCGCGGAGGTACTCCCGATCGCCGTGTATGAGGAGGATCACCCGAGGCGGGAGATCGCCGCGGCGAGATCGCCGTCCTCGGCTTCGAGCGCTGCACGGGCGTCGCTTTTCGAGACGCTGGCCTGCGAGGCGACGAGTTCGACGTCGTCCTCGGGGATCTCCTCGTCGGCCGCGTCGCCGTCGTCGACCGCCGGCGTGTCGGCGTCGGTCGTCTCGGGCTCGCCGACGATCTGGTAGGTCTGGGTGCCTTGGGCGTCCATCCGGGTGACCTCGGGGGCCTCGAAGACGAGCTGTTCGCCGTCGGCCGTGGTGATGGTGACCGTCTCGGCGTCGAGCTCGGTGACGTCGATCCCCATCTGTTTCATCATCTGTTGCATCTTTCGCGGGTTCATACCGCCGCCTCCAAACATACCTCCCCTCTGTCGCGGCACGACGAAAAGCGTGGCGAAGCCGGTCGACCGCCGTCGACTGCCGGCCCGGACTGAGAGTCAGCCCCTCTGAAAAAAATCTTACAGTTCCGTCCGGGGTAGTAGCCACGCATGGACCACCTACCACGCAGAGAGCTGCTCAAATCGGCGGGGGCGACCCTGTTCCTCGGGGGGTTGGCCGGCTGTGCCGACCAGGGGACCGGCAACGGCCAGCCGGGCAACGACACCGGCGGCGATGGGGATGACGATGCCGGCGACGATGACAACGGTGGCGAGGTCGACGAGTCGAGCGGCGAGGGGGCGTTCCGTGCGGTCCACGCCTCGCCCGACGCGCCGAACGTCGACGTCTACTTCGACGAGGAGGCGGTCGTCGAGGACCTCGCTTTCGGGGAGATAAGCCCCTACGCGGCGGTCGAACCGGACAGTTACCAACTGCGAGTCACCGCCGCGGGCGACGCCGACACGGTCGTCTTCGACGAAGAGGTTACCGTCGAGGCCGACCGGACCGCTACCGCCGTCGCCTTTGGCGAGGCCGCCGGTGGTCCTGAAACTGCCTTCGCCGTCGAGATCCTCGACGACGACCTCGCCGACCCCGGCGAGGAGGACAGCCGACTCCGGCTGTTCCACGCCTCCCCCGATGCCGGCCCGGTCGACGTCCGCCCGCAGGCCGCCGAGGGCGAGGATGGGGGCAACGAGACGAACGAAACGGATGGCGAGGACGGTGGCAACGAGACGAACGAAACGGATGGCGAGTCGACCGACCCCCTCGTTGCGGGGCTCGCCTTCGGCGAGACGGAGACGGCGACGGTGCCGGCCGGCGACTACACCCTCGATATCCTCCCGGCCGACGGCGACGAGCCCGTCGCCTCGGCCGATCTCTCGGCGGCCGGCGGGTCGGTCTACTCGGCGTTCGCGGTCGGCTACGTCGACCCCGAAGCCGCCGGGGCGGGGTCGGAGGCGGCCTTCACCGTCGTCACCGTCGAGGACGCCACCGGCGGCGAGCGGGCCGACGGCGGCACCGACGAGGGGCTGCTCGCGGTGGGGCCGTAACTGGGTTTAACACGCCACACCGCGTGGGTTGGGGCATGTTCGACGAGGAGGACCTCGCGGCGATCCGCGAGGCCAAAGCCGAGTGGGAATCCGAAACAGTGGGGCCGACTCTCGATCGGTTCGGCGAGCGCGACGACTCCTTCGAGACTGACACCGGCGGTCAGTCGGTCGACCGGCTGTATACGCCGGCCGATATCTCGGACCTCGACTACCGCGAGGATCTGGGCTTTCCCGGCGAGGAGCCCTACACCCGCGGGGTCTACTCGACGATGCACCGTGGGCGGCTCTGGACGATGCGGCAGTACGCCGGGATGGGGACGGCCCGAGAGACCAACGAGCGGTTCCAGTATCTGATCGATCAGGGTTCCTCGGGACTCTCGATGGCGTTCGACCTCCCGACGCAGATGGGCTATGACTCCGATGCTGCGATGGCCGCCGGCGAGGTCGGCAAGGCCGGTGTCGCCATCGACACGCTCGCGGATTTCGAGACCGTCTTCGACGGGATTCCGCT
Organism: Halohasta sp.; assembly: GCA_046482755.1. GTDB lineage: Archaea > Halobacteriota > Halobacteria > Halobacteriales > Haloferacaceae > Halohasta. The sequence goes on from JAWOEO010000304.1 coordinate 2,514, forward strand.
CGATGAGGTCTCGACCAGCATGACGATCAACGCCCCCGCCGTCGTGCTGTTGGCGATGTACATCGCGGTCGGCGACAAGCAGGGCGTCGACCGCGCCCACCTCCGCGGGACGATCCAAAACGACATTATGAAGGAGTACATCGCCCGCAATCTGTTCATCTACCCGCCGGAGCCCTCGATGCGGCTGATCACCGACACCTTCGCCTTTGCGGCCGACGAGGTGCCGAACTTCAACACGATCTCGATCTCTGGGTACCACATCCGGGAGGCGGGGTCGACTGCGGCCCAAGAAGTCGCCTTCACGCTCGCCAACGGGATCGAGTACGTCGAGGCGGCGATCGACGCGGGGCAGGACGTCGACGAGTTCGCCCCACAACTGTCCTTCTTCTTCAATGCGCACAACAACATCTTCGAGGAAGTAGCGAAATTCCGGGCGGCCCGTCGTCTCTGGGCCACGATTATGGACGAGCGGTTCGGTGCGGAGAACCCCAACTCGAAGCAACTCAAGTTCCACACCCAGACCGGTGGCTCGACCCTGACGGCCCAACAGATCGAGAACAACGTCGTTCGGGTGGGCTACCAAGCCCTCGCCGCAGTCCTCGGTGGGACCCAGAGCCTCCATACCAACGGGAAGGACGAAGCCCTCTCGTTGCCGACCGAGAAATCGGTCCGGACCGCCCTCCGGACCCAGCAGATCCTCGCTCACGAGTCAGGGGCCGCCGACACCATCGACCCGCTGGCCGGCAGCTACTACGTCGAATCGCTGACCGACGACGTGGAGGCCGACGCCCGTGAGATCATCGACACGGTCGACGAACGCGGCGGGATGCTCCGGGCGGTCGACACCGGCTTCGTCCAACAGCGGATCCAGGACGTCGCCTACGAGCGTCAACAGGAGATCGAATCGGGCGAGCGAATCATCGTCGGCGTCAACGAGTTCGAAGTCGACGACGACCCCGAAATGGATATCGAGACGGTCGACGAGGCCGACGAGTCCCGGCAGGTCGACCGGCTGGACGACGTCAAAGCCGAGCGCGACGAGGAAGCAGTCGACGAGGCACTGGCTGCAGTTGCTGAGGCGGCGGCGGGCGGAGAGAACGTTCTTCCACCGGTAATTGAGGCGGACAAAGCCTACGCGACGGTACAGGAGATCTGTGACGTGTTCCGCGAGGAGTTCGGCGAGTACCAGCCGGGCGTCTAGCGGGCGTGGCCGCCGGCGTCGGTTGTGCCCGTGACTTTCCGACCGAGCAGCGCCGCCGCTCGGCGGTCGACGTTCGGTGGAGGCCCCTGATCGTGGGTCGACCGAGTCAGCCCAGCGAGACGGCCGTTCCGTAGGCCAGCACCTCGTCGGCACCGTTGCCGCCAGGGTGCCAGCAGCCAGGTACCCAGCCCTTTGCCACGCAGACCGCTCACCGGCAGGGTGTGGAAGGGAATGCCGGCCTCGGGCACCAATCGGGCCTCCAGACCGTGCGCGGTGCCCAACCAACAGACCACTTCACCCCGAGCCTGCAGATGGGCCGCCACCGCCAGC
>JAWOEO010000023.1:0-3018 GCA_046482755.1 Halohasta sp.
GAACTCGATCTCGTAACTGTAGGGCGTCGCATGTATCGTTGTCATATCTATACACATGCGCCCACCCCCCATTGTCCTACAGCTCAACAGGATAAGGTTTTAAATACTGATTCGAACAGCGGCCGACTGGGGCGTTTCGACCACGAGTCGACTGGGGCGTTTCGACCGCGAGTCGACTGGGACGTTTCGACCGCGAGTCGACTGGGACGTTTCGACCGCGAGTCGACCCCTCCGAGCAAGTAGAGTATATAAAACCTTCACCGGTTGAGAGTGAGTGATACGGGGGTATAGGTTGCTTGTATAAATATGAGCAACCCAACCGACTCACCGAAATCGCTGGGAACAGACGGTGCGGGACTGAACCCGCTCGATCTCGTCGGCGATCTCGAAGATGGCCCCGAAGACAGCGACTACGACCAGGAACTCGGTCGGCGCATGGGGATCGACGCCATGCGCGTCGCCAGCGGCGAACTCGACGAGCGGGAGTTCCACAAAAAATACGAAGACGAACTCATCGGCGAGTTCGGCGACGACTACAGCCCTGCGGCGGTGATGCGCGATGAGTAGCCGCTCTGAAAACGGCCTGACGCGCCGCTCGCTGTTGAAAGCAGGCGCAGGTGCGGCCGCGATGACTGCCCTCGGCGGTTGTCTGTCAGATACGGCCCGCCAGCTCGGCGTCGGGACCACCGACCGGACCGCAACCCCGGTTGCCGACGCCAACACCGCCTTTGGCAACTGCTGGATGTGCTGTCACAACTGCGCTCAGGAAGTCAAGGTGACCGATGACGGCACCGTCGTCGGCATCACCGGCGTCGACGGCAACCCACGCGGGAGCGCCGGTCCCGACACCGAAGGGACGCTGTGTCCCAAAGGACTCGGCCAACTCGACAAGACCCACGACCCAGAGCGGATCAAACAGCCTTACATTCGGGTCGACGGTGAACTCCAAGAGGCCAGTTGGGAGGAGGCCTTCGAGTACACCGCCGAGCGACTCGAAGAGTTCGACGACGAACACGGGGCCGAAACGTTCCTCGATGCCGGCAGCTGGGCCGAAACCCCCATCTTCCGGACGATCTGGCGGGACCTCTACGGCACGCCCGAGCGGATCGGCCGTGGCGTCCACGTCTGTGCGGGCGCGACGTTCGTCTCCGGCGGCATGATGGGCGTCGGCTCGAACAACCGGGTGCCGGACTACCAGAACTCGGAGTACCTCATCATGTGGGGCCGCAACCCACTGGAGTCGTTCGCCGGCCAGTTCGAGGCCAAAGGCATCCTGAAGACCATCGAGGAGAACGACGCGACGGTGGTCACCATCGACCCGCAGTACACTGAGACCGCCGAGAAATCCGACGCGTGGCTGCCGATCAAGCCACGGACCGACGGCGCGCTCGCGTTGGCGATGGCGAACGTCATCATCGACGAGGAGCTGTACGACGCTGAGTTCGTCGAGAACCATACCTACGGCTTCGAGGCCTACCGCGAGGCCGTCGACGGCCGGACGCCCGAGTGGGCCGCCGAGATTACTGACCTCGACGCCGAGGTGATTCGCCAGATCGCTCGTGACTTCGCCGAGGCTGCGCCGGCGGCGGGCATCTCGGTGTGGGCCGGCACCGCCCAAACGGGCAACAGCTGGAAATCCACCCAGAACATCACCGCGCTCAACGGGCTGGTCGGCAACATCGACCGTCCCGGCGGGCTGCGACTCTGGAAGTCCTCACCGATCGCCGACCCGTTCGAGGTCTGTGAGTGGACGCCCGACGACAAAGGTACCGAAACGACCATCGGCGTCGACCTGCCGAACAACGCCGAGGGCAAGACACCCGCGATCAAGAAGTACGACGAGTACAGCGACTACCCGGTCCGCCACATCACCGGCATCGCCCACAACCTCGTCCCCGAGATGGTCGACAACGGCCACATCAACGGGATGTACTGCCACCACGACATGCCGTTGAAGGACGGCAACGCCGAGGCCTGGCTGGAGGCGCTCGACGAGATGGATCTCGTGATCGCCGTCGACGCCTACTGGAACGGCATCACCCGCAACGCCGACGTGGTGTTCGCGGACGCGACCCAGCTCGAAAAGGACACCATCGGCACCGGCTCGTGGAGTTCCTACAACGAGAACCAGTGGGTCGTCGGCGGGAAGGCCGCCGTTGAGCCACAGTTCAACACGAAGCCCGACTGGGAGATCCTGATCGGCATCGCCGAGGCGATGGGTTGGGGCGAGTACTTCCCGTGGGAGGACCACGAGGCGTTCATCGACGACCAGCTCAAGGACCACGACTTCACCCTGGAGGAACTTTCGACTGGCGAGAAGAACTACGAACTGATCGGCGAGTACGGCTACGAACAGTGGCGCGACAGCGAGGGCCCGGCGTTCAAATTCGACCTCGATCAGGTCGAGGCGTTCACGAAGGCCGCCGAGGAGGCCGACATGGGGACCGCACCCGCCTGGCATCCGCCGGGCACCTACGGCGACGAACTCAGCGAGGAGTACCCACTGGAGTTCTACGACGTCCGGTCGGTGTTCTTCTCGCACGGCAGCGATCAGGGGATCGACCGACTGCTCGAAGAGTTCGCTCGGAAGAACGATCTCCACGAGGAGGACTACCGCGGCAACTACCTCCATATCAACCCGGTCGACGCCGATGCGCGTGGCATCGAGATGGGAGATATGGTTACTGTCGAGTCGGCCACCGGCGAGGGCCAACTGATGGCCCACGTCACCGAGCTGATCAAGCCCGGCGTCGTCACCAGCGAGTACGGCTTCGGCGAGGGCTCGACCCAGCAGGACTACGAGGGGATGAACACCATGATACTCCACGACACCCAGATGGACCCGATCACGGGACAGCCCGACAGACATCTCGCCGTCGACGTCGCCGGAGGTGAGTGAAATGGGTGAACAGTGGGGGTTCTACTTCGACTCGGACAAGTGTATCGGCTGCCACGCCTGTTCGGTGTCGTGTAGCCAGCGACACGGCCGCGATCCCGACCAGGACCAGTGGCGAACAG
>JAWOEO010000333.1:0-12312 GCA_046482755.1 Halohasta sp.
CTTCGCCGCGCTCCACCACATCGGCGCGGCGACTGACGACCTGCGCGTGGGTCCGGGGGTCGCCAACCCCTTCGAGATCCACCCTGTCACGCTGGCCTCGAAAGTCGCCACCATCGACGAGGCCACCGGCGGGCGAGGGGTCTTTGGCATCGGACCGGGCGACCCCTCGACGCTCGCCAATCTCGGCTACGCCGACGACCGCGGGCTCCGGCCCGTATTGGAGGCGTTTAAAACAGCCCAGAAGTTATGGGCTGGCGAACGTGTTGACACCGACGGCACCTTCGAGGCGACCGACGCGGGACTCAACTACGAGCCGCCGAGCGGCGCGGACATCCCGGTGTACGTCGGTGGTGAGGGGCCGCACATGTGCCGGATGGCTGCCAAACACGCCGGAGGACTCCTGTTCAATGGCTCCCACGAGGCCGACCTCGCGTGGGCCCGCGAGCAGGTCGAACAGGGGCTGGCCGACCGCCCCGACTCCCGCGGCGAGTTCGGTCTCGCCGCCTACGCCAGCGTGAGCGTCGACGAAGACCCCGAGGCCGCCCGCGAGGCCGCCCGGCCGCCGGTCGCGTTTATAACTGCTGGCGCAGCCCCGCCGGTCCTCGACCGCCATGGGGTCGACAAAGCACTGGCCGGTGAGATCGGCAACCACATCAGCGCCGGTGAGTTCTCCGAGGCCTTCGAACTCGTCACACCGGCAATGATCGAGGCGTTCTGTATTGCCGGAGACGTCGACGCGGTCAGCGAGCGGATGGCAGCCGTCCTCGACCATGCCGACAGCATCGTCGTTGGCTCGCCCCTCGGGCCGGATCTGGAGACCGCCATCGACCTCGCTGCCGAAGCCTACAGCCGGGTCGACTAACCCGGTAGTCACCGCCTACGACCCGCGTAGCCACCGCATACTTACATACTGCCCTCGGTTCTGAGTGTGCCGCCAACACCATCCCAACCGAGTACACATAGGTCTCGGTCGACTACCATCTTCGATGAGTGATCTCGGGTGTGCGAACGCGGGGTATCGACGGCTGTTCGACTCGGCCGGGCTCTCCTTCGGACTCGGGTTCCCGCTGACCGGCGAGCGGGAGTCGACACCGGCCATCGACGAGGAGATCCGGCTGGCGAGCCACGCCGAATCGGTCGGCTTCGACGGGCTCTGGGCGCGGGACGTGCCGACCTACTGGCCACGGTTCGGCGATGCCGGCGGCGCGTTCGACACCTGGCCGCTGCTCTCACATCTGGCCGCCCACACCGACGAGATCGCCCTCGGTACCTCCAGCGTCGTCCTCTCGCTGCGGCATCCGATCCACGTCGCCAAATCGGCCGCCAGCGTCGACTGCCTCTCCGGCGGGCGACTCGTCCTCGGTGTCGCCTCGGGCGACCGTGATCCGGAGTATCCGGCCTTCGGTGTCGACCCAGACGAGCGGGGCGAGTTGGTCCGAGAAAACATCACGGCCCTGCGAGCCCTCTGGAGCGAGGAGTACCCGACGCTCGATGGTTCGTGGGGGCAGTTGGACGGCGACCTCGATCTGTTGCCGAAGCCGACGACCGAGACGCTGCCGCTGCTCCCGACGGGGTATGCGCGACAGTCCATCGAGTGGATCGCCGACCACGGCGACGGCTGGCTGTTCTACCATCTTCCGGAGGACACACTGCAGACGTATCTCGACGACTGGCGAACCCACGCGGGCGACAAACCGTTCGTCATCGCCGTGCAGGTCGAACTGGCCGACGATCCGGCGGCCGCCCCCGAGCATCTGCATCTCGGCTACCGGGCTGGCGTCGACTGGTTTCGGGAGTACTTCCGCAAACTGGAATCGTTCGGCCTCGATCACGTCATCGTCGGCCTCAGAGCCGACCAGCCACAGCAGGCGATGTCGACGTTCGCCGACGAGATCATCGACAAACTGTAGTGGGTCGACGCGCTGATGGACCCCGATTAGTAGCCCAACGACTCACGGACCAAGACGACCGTCGTCCGTCCCTCGTCGAGTTCCTGCCGGAAAACCAGCTGTTTGGCGATCGCGGACTCGACGCCGTAGGCCTCCTTGGCCCGTTCGTTCTCCAGCGGGTAGGCGACCGATTCGAGCCGGTCGAGCGCGTCGTCGAGCGTCGGCACGATCTTGTTCACGCCGCTGACGATGACGACCTTGCCCGCGGCAAAGGGATATGCACCGATGCGGCTGCCCGAGCGGTCGGCCGCGACGAGTTCACCCGTCTCCGAGATGGCGTTCACGCTGCCAAGGAAGTAGTCGGCGGTCTGTGAAGCTCGACGGGCGGCCTGCCGCTCGGCGTCGTCGTCGATGCTCCAGATTTCGTCGGGGAGGCTCTCCCAGTCGTGGTCGCCCTCGGTCAGGTAGTCGACGAAGCCGATCTCTTCAAGTGTCGTCGAGTGGCCGTTCATCACCGACGCGCCCTCGGGGATCTGCGACTGGACCGTGTCGAGGGCCTCGTCGGCCGAGTCGGCGACCACGACCTCGAACCCGTTGGATTCGAGACTCTCGACCGTCGACTCGATGGTCTCGTCGGCCGGCTGCTGGTCGAGCGTCTCGGCGATCTCGGTGTCGGCTGCGTACTCTGCTTTCTCTTGTGACATGGGCGATGTAATCGAATACAGGTAGGACGAAGACCTTGTTAAGCACTCGCGGACACGCGTGTCGGGTGGTTACCTCAGTGTTACTTGTTCGATGACTGCCTGACACAGACCCGACCAAATCGCGGTCGCGGCCTCGAGTTATTCGATCCGCTTGCCGGGGCCGCTACCGAGGTTGGGCAGCGGGATGCCGAGTGCGCCCAGTGCGCTGTAGCCCAGCACGCCGACCGCCCCGAGAATGAAGAGGGTGCCGGTGGCGACGATAATCGTCGACAGGGGGCTGCGGAGTGCGACCTCCCCGAGCATCCCCGGCATCTGGACAGCGTCGACCAGGAGGCGAACGATGAAGTCGATGAACACGTTCATGGCTTTCGGTTGGTCTCCCCAGTATTTGTGTGTTGGTGTCGCGGGTCGACCGTGACCCGAATTGCTTTCCTGTGTGGCCGACCTATACCGGTCAATGAGTACGCTTCTCTGGGTGCTCGTCGGCGTGTTGGGCTACTCGCTGGCCGCGGTGGCCCTCGACCGCCGCGGGTTGCTTCCCGACTCGGTCAAAATCTCCGGCCCCCTGATGACGATCCACACCGGTCGCGGGCGAGCGGTTTTGAACCGACTGGCACAGCCGAAACGCGCCTGGCGGGCGCTGGCCAACGTCGGCGTCGGGATCGCTCTTGTCACCATGGTCGGCACGTTCCTGCTGTTGATCCTCCAGAGCGTCACGATCCTCCAGTCGCCGCCGACCGAGACCGTCCTCCAGAACCCACGGAACGCGCTGGTAATCCCCGGCGTCAACGAGTTCCTGCCGCTGTCGGTCGCCCCGGAGATCATCATCGGCCTGCTGGTCGGGCTAGTCGTCCACGAGGGGGGCCACGGCCTGCTGTGTCGCGTCGAGAACATCGACATCGACTCGATGGGCGTCGTCCTGTTCGCGCTGTTGCCGATCGGTGCGTTCGTCGAACCCGATGAGGAGAGCGCCGATGCGGCCTCTCGTGGGGCCCGAACCCGGATGTTCGCCGCAGGGGTCCTCAACAACCTCATCGTCACCGCCGTCGTCTTCGCGCTGCTGTTCGGCCCGGTCGGGAGCGCGATCGCAGTCGCCCCCGGCGCGGGCGTCGGTGGCGTCTTTCCGGGAAGCGCCGCCGACTCCGCCGGGATCGAAACCGGCGACCGCATCGTCGCCGTCGACGGGTCTTCGATCGAATCCGACAGCGACCTGACGCGCACCCTGACCGACAGCGACGCCGAGACCATGACGGTCACGCTGGCAAACGGGAACGAGTCGATCGTCGAGCGATCGGCGCTGGTCACTTCGCTGGCCGAGGACTCGCCGTTCGCCGGCGACGACGGGCTGGCGATCAACGACACCGTGACCGCCGTCGACGGGACCCCGGTGGCCACCGAGCGGGCGATCGCCGACGCCGCCGGCAACGCCTCGGTCGTGACCCTGACCTACAGCGACGGCGACACCGGCGAGGAGCGGACCACCACGGAGGCCCTGGGCGTGTTGACGACGGTCGCCGATGACGGCCCGCTTGACGACGCCGGCGCGCCGACCGACGAGCGGGTCGTAATCACTAGCATCGACGGCGAGCGGACCGTCGGCTTCGACGACGTCGAGGCGGCGCTCGCCGACCGCCAGCCGGGCGAGACCGTCCCCGTCGTCATCGCCGACGGCGAGGAATCCACCGAGTACAGCGTCGACCTCGGGAGCCACCCCGACGACGACGGTGCCTACATCGGCATCATCGGGAGCGAGCCGCTCAGCGGGATGGGCGTCGACAGCTTCGGCGTCACGCCCTACCCGGCCGAGAACTTCCTTGGCATCCTCTCCGGCGGAGCCAGCGACGGGCTGGCCGGCGCACTCGCGCTGCTGTTGATCCTCCCGTTCGCCGCGGTGATCGACCCCAACCTGCCGTACAACTTCGCGGGCTTCGTCGGCAGCAACGCCGGCTTCTACGAGGTGGTCGGCCCGCTGTCGGCGCTCGGCGACGGCGGGGTGTTCCTGCTGGCGAACGTCCTGTTTTGGACCGGTTGGATCAACTTCAACCTCGCGCTGTTCAACTGTATCCCGGCGTTCCCACTCGACGGGGGGCGGATCCTCCGGACATCCGCCGAATCGGTCGTCTCGCGGCTGCCGGTGGGCTCGAAACCCGCCTTCACGCGAGCGATCACCACCAGCATCGGACTGGTCATGCTCGTCAGCCTCGTGTTGATGATCTTCGGGCCGCAGCTGTTGAACTAAAACGTCGACTCCACAAGCCTTAGGCGACTACTCGCCGTCGCCCTAGTATGGCAACTCGTTTCGCGCAGGCGGTCGAGGGGGCACAACTGGACCGCCCGCCGGTGTGGATGATGCGGCAGGCCGGGCGCTATCTCCCCGAATACCGCGAGATCCGTGAGGAGTACTCCTTTTTAGAGGCGATTTCGACACCCGAGATCGCCGCCGAGATCACCTTGCAGCCCTACGAGCGGTTCCAGCCCGACGGCGTCGTGATGTACTCGGACATCCTGACGGTGCTCGAACCGTTAGGCTTCGACTACCATCTCGAATCCGGCGTCGGCCCGGTCGTCGAGAACCCCGTCGACTCGGCGGCCGACACCGACCGTCCCCACGGCGACGTCCGCGAGGAACTGTGGTACGTCGGCGACCTCATCGAGCGGCTGACCGCCGCGGTCGACGCGTCGACGGCGGTCCTCGGCTTCGCCGGCGGCCCGTTCACGCTCTCGGCGTACGTCTGTGAGGGCCAGTCCTCCCGCACGTTCATGGCGCTCCGTCGGCTCCGGGCCGAACAGCCCGCCGCCTTCGAGCAACTGCTGGATGCGTTTACCGAGATTCTCATCGAGTACGTCGCCTATCAGGAGGACGCTGGCGCGGACGTGATCCAACTGTTCGACACCTACGCGGGGCTGCTCTCGCCGGCCGACTACCGCGAGTTCGTACTGCCGCGCCACCAGCGCATCTTCGAGGCGGTCGACGTTCCAACCATCGTCTTCGCCCGCAATATGGGCGGCAACCTCGATCTGCTGGCTGACAGCGGGGCCGACGTCGTCGGCCTCGACTGGACGGTCGACATCGAACGGGCCAGAACCGAACTCGGCGACACCCCTGTGCAGGGGAACCTCGATCCGGCGCTGCTGTACGGCGAGCCGAGCGACGTCAAAACCCGGACGAAAGCAGTGATCGAGGCCGCCGGCGATCGGGGTCACATTCTCAACCTCGGTCACGGCGTCGACCGGAACACGCCGGTCGAAAACGTTGCGGCCTTCTTCGAGGCCGCCCACGAGTACGTCGACTGATCGAACAGTCGCTCAGTCGCCCGCCTGCGGCGGCAGTTCGGCGTTGAAACAGTAGGTCCCCTCCTCGTTGCGGCACTGACACTGCCGGAGCTGGTAGTACGACGGCGCGAAGCCCGAGAGGAACGGCTCGGCGACGTCGGCCAGCAGGTCGGGGAACCGTGGGTCGTCGTGGGGCACCGGCACCCGGTAGAGGTCGAGGCCGACCTCGCTTGCGTCTTCGGCGAGGTCGATATCGAGTTCGACCAGCGTCTCGCTCTGTTCGTGCATGAAGCTCATCGGTTCGACGATGACCCGTTCGGCCGAATCGCCGAGGCCGACGACGACGTCTTCGGTCTCGGGTTCAGTCCACTCGATGCCGCGGTTGGTGTGGTTCTGGTAGCCGATCTCGTAGGACTCGATGCCGAGCATCCCGGCGACGGCGGCGGCGTGTTCCTCGACGTACTGGTCGTAGCGGCTCCCCTCGTCGAGGTATTTCGTCGGCGTGCCGTGGGCCGAGAAGACGAACGTCGTGTCGGGATCGTTGGGGTCGAGGCCCTCCTCGTCGAGGAACGACTGGATCCCCTCGGCGCGGAGGCGATTGTAGATCGGAGCCCGGTGCCAGCCGGTGACTGCAGTGAACTCGGGGTCGTAGTCCGACGCCTCGTCGATCGATGCTTCGAGGGAGTCGATCGAGGAGACGGTCGTCGACGGCCCACACAGCGGGTAGATCGGAACGGCGATCACCCGGTCGATGCCGTCGTCCGCCAGCGTCGCCGGCAGGTTCGAGATGAGCGGCTCCATGAACTGCATGGCGTGGTAGACCTCGACGTCGTGGCCGCGGGCTTCGAGGGTCGACTCGAGGGCGTCGGCCTGATGGCCTGCCTGTTCTTGGAGGGGTGAACCGCCGATCTCGTTGTACTCCTCCATCAGGCCGGGGAGCCGACGGCCTGCGAGTTCGCGGGAGCGCTCCCAAGCTTCCTCCTCGCTTTCGGCGGCCTCCAGTGAGGCGTTGTCGTAGAAGATCCGGGTCAGATACTCACGAACGACGTCTTCCTCGGGGACTGCGGGTTCGCCGAAATTCAGCAGGACAATCGCTGTTTCCATGGTTTCCTGTTGGTTCTTCGCTGGTAAATGTACTTCGCATACGCCCGTCGACCGCCGGTTTCGAGGATCGGTTTTCCGGTGCGTTAGTCCTCACAGATCGACGCGGCAATACGCTTGGCGCTCCGGATGCGCCCCGGGATCCCGGCCCGGCCGACGAAGTTCGTACAGAGGTGGATTCCCCCCGGCGTCGACAACTCGTCCATCGCGGTCCACGACCCGTCGTAGGCCGGCATTCCGGGCTCCCAGCGGTGGACGCCGATGGCGCTCGCCGAGGCCCCTGTCAGGTCCTCGAAGGCCTCGGCGGCCACGTTGCCGAGTGCCTCGTCGGTTCGGTCCGGCATTTCGGGGTCGCTGTTGGGGTCGACGTAGCAGGTGAACAGCCCTTCGCGGTCCAGAAAGCTCGCGTTCCAGGTGCTGCCGCTGATCGGTAGCTCCCCGCCCGCGGGGACGAGCGCGCCGATCCCCTCGCGGTCGAAGTCGGATTCGAGAAACACCATCGCGATCGGGTTGTAATTGAACCGCCGCAGGGTCGACGCGAGGTCGGCGTCGACCGGCTCCAGCAGGTCGGCGCTGGTGGCCGCTGGCGTCGTCACCACGACCTCGTCGACGCGCTGGGTGCCTGCGCCGGTCTGCAGTTGGTACCCCTCCCCAGTCGGCTGGATCGACGTCACCGGGGTGTCGAGTGCGATATCGTCGGCGTGAGCCTCGTACAGCGCGGTCGTCAGCGTGCCGAGGCCCTCCTCGAAGCTACAGATCGGCGGGGTCTCCCGGCCCTCGATCAGCCGCCGGATGACCCACACCAGCAGGCTCCGGTCGACGCCAGCAGAGTCGAGCGCGCGGCCCAGCGAGTACTCCATCAGCATCTCCCGTGGGTCGGTGCCGTAGAGGCCGCTGTACAGCGGGCCCATATACCGCCGGGCGGCCTGTTTCCCGAACCGGCGGACCAGGAACTCGTCGACGGTTTCGCCCTCGCGGGCGGGGGCGGTCAGCGGCTCGGCGAGGATCCGAAGCTTGCCGAGCGGACCGATGAGGTCGGTCGTCACTGCTTCCCGAACCGACAGCGGCACGACCCGAAGTCGGCCGTCGTGGTAGATGTAGAGGGGCTGGTCGTCGTCGCCGAACCGGAGTTCTCCACGCAGATCGAGCGCCTCGACCAGCGATTCGATCCCCGGCGTCAGCCGGAGTCGCTGGGGGCCGAGTTCGACCAGCTGGCCGTCGATGCGTCGACTGCGGACGATGCCGCCCGGCTCATCGCGGGCCTCGAAAGCGACGACCTCGCAGCGCTCGGCCAGTTCGTGAACTACCGACAGCCCCGAGATGCCCGCGCCAACCACGCCAACCCGCACGATCAGGCCCTCCGTGGGTCGACCGCGCCGGCGGTCGGTCGGCTGTCGCGTCGGATATCCATTGTGTGGCCAGTTACCCCGCGTAATCAATAACGGTTCCGTGTCCCGCCAGCCGGGCTACCCGTCGACCGGTTCGAACTCGTGAAGCACGACCTCGGTGTCGTCGTCCCACTCGGTGTCGTGGGTCTGTTCGATCCGCTCCTTGTAGGCTGCGAGATTTGGCGACCCTTCGGCGCGTGCGTCTTCGTCGGTCAACTCGCCGAGCCGCTCGGTCTCGACAGTCGTCACCTCGAAGGTCATCCCGTCGATCACGAAGCGGTCGCCCGCGTCGGCGTACTGGTTGCCGCGGTGGAGCTGTGTCACCTCGCCAGCGAGGACGGCCTGTCTGATCCCCTCTGACGGCAGCAGGTCGGCAGCATCGATCTCGGCCATACCCCATCTACGATGTCCGAACCTAAAGACCCCCGTCGACTGCTTTCAGTGGCTGGGAAGACACGTAAACCCCAAACCACCTGGGGCCCAACGGTACGCATGGTCGAAGTCCCACAGACGGACGAAGGGTGGTACTCGCTGCACGACTTCCGGTCGATCGACTGGGACGCATGGCGCGAAGCCCCCGAACACGAACGCGAGCGGGCGCTTGCCTCGGGCAAAGAGTATCTCTCGGCCCACGAGTCGCTGGCCGACGTCGAGGACGGCGAGGGCGCGACGGCGATCTTCTCGGTCCTCGGGCACAAGGCCGACTTCATGATCGTCCACTTCCGGTCGTCGGTGGATGCGCTCTCGCGGGCCGAACGCCAGTTCGAGCAGACTCCGCTGGCCGGCTTCACGACGCAACCGACCTCCTACCTCTCGGTGACGGAGGTCTCGGGCTACGTCTCGGACGACTACTTCAAGGGCGACATCGAGGACGTCGACGCCGGGCTGCGGAACTACATCGAGGGCAAGCTCAAACCCGACATCCCGGACGACGAGTACGTCTGTTTCTACCCGATGAGCAAGCGCCGCGGCCCCGAACACAACTGGTATACCCTCCCCTTCGAGGAGCGCGCAGACATGATGCGCGGCCACGGCAAGACCGGGAAATCCTACGCCGGGAAGATCAAGCAGATCATCGCCTCTTCGGTCGGCTTCGACTCCCACGAGTGGGGCGTGACGCTGTTCGCCGAGGACCCCGTCGAGCTCAAAAACGTGGTCTACGAGATGCGGTTCGACGAGGCCACCTCGAAGTACGGTGAGTTCGACACCTTCTACGTCGGTCGACGGTTCCCCGTTGAGGATCTCGGAGCCTACTTCGCCGGCGAAACCGTCCCGACCGGCGACGAGGGCGGCCACCACGGCCACGGACACGAAGGGGGCCATCACGGCGAGAGTCACGGCCACGGCGGAGATCACGCTCACGGTGAGGGCCATGGCGACGGCTCGGAGCACCACGGCGAGTCGACGCACGACGAGGAGGATTCCGCCGACGCGGAATCGATCCGTGGCGAGCTGGCCGACCTCGACATCTACGCGGGCAAACCCCACGGCGAAGACGTGTACGCAACGGTGCTGTACTCCGAGGCCGACACCGACGAACTGTTCGAGGAGGTAGAGGGCCTCCGATCCAACTTCGACCACTACGGCACCCACGTCAAAACCGCGGTGTACGACGCCCGCGACGAGAGCCGCCGAGCGGTCGTCTCGATCTGGGAGACCGCCAGCGCCGCCGACACCGCCGCCGGGTTCCTCTCGGAACTCCCCGAGATCGTCGAACGCGCCGGCGAGGAATCGGGCTTCGGCACGATGGGGATGTTCTATACGGTCAAACCCGACTCACGGGAGGAGTTCGTCGACAAGTTCGATACCGTCGGCGGGGTGCTTGACGAAACCGAAGGCCACATCGAGTCGGATCTGATGGTCAACCACGAGAACGAAAACGACATGTTCATCGCCAGTCAGTGGCGCTCTCAGGAGGACGCGATGGGCTTTTTCGGCTCCGACGCGTTCCGTGATACCGTCCAGTGGGGTCGGGACGTGCTGGCCGACCGCCCGCGACACGTCTTCCTCGCCTAAGGCCGCGGCGTATCCGTTGTTATCGCTGGCGTTCGAGGTCGACTTCAGTCCGATTGCGCTCGGCTAACTCGCTGGCGAGCCGCTCGGTTTCGATCAGCGCTTCGAGCCGCCGCTCGAAGGTCGACTCGTCGATCTCGCCGCGGGCGTACCGATCTTTGAGCCGGTCGACCGGGTCGACGGGCTCGTCTGCCGGCTCGGGATCCTCGTTCGTAGCACCGAACAGCCGGCGATAGAGCCCGTAGATCACGTACAGCCCCACGATGATCGGCGGGCCGAGCGTGACCGCCAGCGCCGCCGAAACCCACAGCGGAACCCCCGGGATCACGAGCGTCGGGAGGACGAAAAACAGCGTCACCGCGAGCCCGGTCCACAGCGGTGACCGCAGCACCCACCGCCCGCCCGCTTCGATGCGGGACTCCAAGGACATACTCGACGTTCGGCTGGCGTCCACTTACCCGTTTCGTCGGCCGGAACGACCACCCATAGGCGTTTGCCCATCCGCGTGAAACCATGATGTATGAACG
Source organism: Halohasta sp. (assembly GCA_046482755.1). Classification (GTDB taxonomy): domain Archaea; phylum Halobacteriota; class Halobacteria; order Halobacteriales; family Haloferacaceae; genus Halohasta. The sequence continues at coordinate 10,896 of JAWOEO010000333.1, forward strand.
GTCTGGAAATCGGCCTTCGGCTGGTCGCCGGGCTGTTGCTCATCGCCGCGAACGCGGTGTTCGTCGCCACCGAGTTCGCGCTCACGCGAGTCCGGCAGTACGACAAGTCGGCGTTCGATTCGCCCGGCCTCCGGCGGGCCTGGGAGATGACGACCGATCTGGAGATCTATCTCACGAGCTGTCAGGTAGGCATTAGCGCGACCAGTATCGCCGTCGGGATCGTCGCCGAACCCGCGCTGTCGACGGTGCTGTCGCCGCTGTTCGAAAACACCGTGCTCGCCTCTATTGGAGCGGCAGGGCTGGTCGCCTTCGGGATCATCAACCTCCTGCATCTGACCCACGGCGAGCAGACGCCGACGTATCTCGGCGTCGAGCGCACGCGGTTTGTCGCCCGCTACGGCACCCCCTTCCTCTACTGGTTCACCAAGGTGATCTACCCCGCCATCTGGGTCGGCGACGGCGTCGCTAAATGGACCCTCGGGCTGTTCGGCGTCGAGATGACCGGTGCGTGGCTCGAGACCAACACCGACCGCGTCCAGTCACGCGCGGAGCTTCGGCACCGCCTCACCTCGCTGCTCGACAGCGGTGACCTCCCGCGGGAGCGGATGGAGGAGGTGCTCAACGCCTTCACGATCGGTGAGATCCCGATCGCGGACGTGATGACCCACGCCGAGGACGTCGTCTTCCTCTCGACGGCCGACTCCGTCGACGAAACCCTCGACCGGATCGGGGGGAGTCCGCACACCCGGTTTCCGGTGCTCGGCGCGGACGATGAGCCTATTGGTGTCGTCTACGTCCCGAGGGTCGTCGACGCTATCGACGACCTTCGGGCGGGGGAGACCACCCTCGAATCGCTCGCGGTCCCGCTAGTCGAACTGCCGGCCGAGATGCACGTCAGCGACGCGGTCGACCGACTGCAGGACGAGGGCCACGAACTCGCGCTCGTGGTCGACGACGGGGAGGTGGTCGGGCTCGTCACGGCCACCGACGTCCTCGAAGCGGTGGTCGGCGACATCGAGGACCCACTGGAGATCGAACTCGGCGCGTCGGCCTGATCGCCCGCCCACAGGTGCTATCGATCCAGCAGGTAGCCGGCGACGCCGAACAGGCCGAAGCCGAGGGTCAGCGGGATCCAGATTCCGGCCTCGCGGTCGGTCAGCCGGCTGTGAGCCACCACACCCGCCGCGAGGATCGTGTGGGTTATCGCCGTCAGCTTCAGGAACGATCGGAGCATACGGGTTGTTAGTCGCCAACTACTGTTATCCGTTCGATCCCGCCCGTCGACTGTCGTGGTGTTCAGCCGCCGCGCCACTCGTTGGGATCGCGGATGCCGCGGCCGGATTCGAGGCTCCGGGCCTCGTTGAGTAGTTCGCCGTGGTTGAGGATGATGTCGGTCATCGTCAGGATCCCGACGAGA
>JAWOEO010000343.1:0-32027 GCA_046482755.1 Halohasta sp.
GGTGCGCTCCTCGATCCGCTGGGCGGCGACGAGATCGCCCTGCCGCTCGAAGTAGCTGATCCGTTCCTCCATCAGCCCCTCGATCTCCGCGATCGCTTCTTCGAGGGTGTTGTCCGGGATCGAGTAGTGCTCGGCCGGGTGAATAAGCACCGCAGGCTCAGTCGATTTGACCTCACCGGCGAGCGTGTCGATCTTCAGCAGCCGGTCGATCTCGTCGCCCCAGAACTCCACGCGGACCGCATACCGGCCGTACATCGGGAAGATCTCGACCGTATCGCCGCGGACCCGGAAGGTCCCTTGCGAGAAGTCGACATCGTTGCGCTCGTAGTTGAGATCCACGAGTCGGGCCAGCAGGTCGTCGCGGTCGATCTGCTGGTCGACGCTCAGTTCGAGCGCCAGATCCCGGTAGACGCCCGGATCACCCAACCCATAAATGGCCGACACCGAGGCGACGACGATCACGTCGTCCCGCGTCAGCAGCGACCGCGTCGCCGAGTGCCGCAGTCGCTCGATCTCCTCGTTGATCGACATATCCTTGTCGATGTAGGTGTCGGTCTGCTCGACGTAGGCTTCGGGTTGGTAGTAGTCGTAGTAGGAGACGAAGTACTCGACTGCGTTGTCGGGAAGCAGGTTGCGGAACTCCTCGTAGAGTTGGGCCGCCAGCGTCTTGTTGTGGGCCAACACGAGTGTCGGCGCATCGAGTGCCTCGACGACCCACGAGACCGTGTTCGTTTTGCCGGAGCCGGTCACACCAAGCAAGGTTTGTTCGTCCATCCCACCCTCGTAGCCGTCGACTAACCCCTCGATCGCCTCGGGCTGATCGCCCGCCGGCTCGAAGGGCGCGTCGACCGCGAACGGTCGGTCCTCGCCCGGCCGGTCCGGCTGGAGGGGTCCCGACTGCGTATCGCTCATTGGCGGGCGTTAGGGGCCGCCATACTTTACGGCCGCGGTGGGGTTGCTGGGAGCGTAATGAACCCCGGCAAATTACTATCCAGCAACACGACCGGTCGACCGTGACCGTAGGAACCTCGCTCAACTCCGCCATTCGGGTCCTCGCCGACCGGCCGGCGAGCGTGGTGCCCGTCTACCTGCTCGTCGTCGGCCTCAACGCGGCGACGCGGGTGCCACTGCTCGCCGGTATCGGGACCGTCATCGCCCTGCTGGCGGCCGACGGCCGGCTGCAGGCACTGCTCGATGCGGTGGAAGCCGTCGACATCGAATCACTGGATCAACAGGACCCCTCCCCCGAGTCGATCCCACCGGAACTCGAAGCCGCCGCCGCGGATCTCGTCTCGCCGGAGGTGGTCCTCGTGATCGCTGTGGCGGGGCTGGCGTCGCTGGTGGTCGGCCTCGTCGCCAACGGCCTCAGCAGCGCCGCGGCGATCAACGGCATCTACGGCTGCCTCTACCGCGGTGATGGGGTCGCCGACGCCGTTGTCGGCGTGGGGCGGGACTGGAAGCCCTTCGTCGGGATCGGCCTCGCGCAACTCGGGGTAGTCCTCGTCGGGGCGGTCCCCGCGGTGCTCGGCGCGAGCCTCTTCGCCGTCTCGCAGCCGGCCGGCATCGCGGCGACGGCCGTCGGTGGGCTCCTCTCGGTCGGAATCGTCCTCCTCGGGCTGGCAGCGCTGGCGTTCGCCGGCCAGTCGATCGTCGTCGACGGGGTCGGCTTCGGGGGCGCTCTCCGGCGGAGCGTCGGCTTCCCGTTCCGTCGACCGGTTCCGTTTCTCGCCTATCTGTTGGTCGCCCTCGGCGTCTTCGGCGGCTTGGGTGTGCTCGGTGGCGTCTTCGGCGCGCTCGACGTCTCGCAGCTCTCGGGAATCGTCGGTCCACTCGCCGCGATTCCCTTCCTCGATGCGTTCAAAACCGCACTGTACGCCGACCGACCGTTCGCGCCGGCCGACGCCGCCGAGGGCCGAATCGCGGCGATCGACGCCGCGGAGGCCGACGGGGGTTCCCCGGTCGACTCGGCGGCCCGCCCTTCCTATCGGCACCGGATCACCGCGGCGTTCCGTGACGGGCTGGCGGCGGTCGGCGGCTTCATCCGCGGGCACCCGGTGCCGATTCTGGCAGCAACGACGCTGTTCAGTCTCGCGGTCGCCGGCGGCTGGCAGCTCACCGCCGCCTACGCCGTCGACCTCCCCGCCGGCAGCGACCCCGGCGCGGTCTTCGGGACGTTCCCGGCCGGCGTCTTCGTGATGATCGCGGCCAACAACTGGCTGGTCTCGGCGACTGCCGTCTACGGCGGGGTCGTCCTCGGGCTCCCGACGGCCGCCGACATGCTGCTCAACGGCTTCATCGTCGGCGCGCTCGCGGGAGTGGTCGACCCGCTGGCGTTCGCCGCGCTGGTCGCCCCCCACGGCGTAATCGAACTGCCGGCGATCGTCGTCGCCGGCGGGCTCGGCTTCCATCTCGCGGCGCTCGTGGCGGGCGTCTTCCGCGGCAGTCGGACCTCCGCAGAGCTCGCCGCTGGGCTCCGGATGGCCTACCGCGTGCTGCTGGGGCTGGCGGTCGTCCTCGTCGTCGCCGCGTTCATCGAGGCGTTCCTGACGCCGCGGGTCGCCGAGGCGATACTAAGCTGACGGCCCTCGGTCGGTCTCGGCGGCGTCGGCTGGCTCGGCGGCGTCGGTCGGTTCGGCGGTGCCGGTCGACTCCAAGCCTCCCGGTGGAACCTCCGGCTCGTCGACCCCGACCGGCGGCTGGTTGGCGGGCTCGAACTCCCGGGAGACGAGGCTGGCGGCCTCGACCAACAGCGCGACAACGAGCGGGCCGACGATGATCCCGATCGCTCCGAGGCTCAGGAGGCCGCCGACGAAGCCGATGAAGTAGAGGCTCCCGTCGATATCGGCGGTTCGGCTGGCGATCCGGGGCCGGATCAGGAGATCGGGGAGCCACGCGATGAGCCCGCCGGCGACCAGCGCGACCGCCAGTGCGCCGGCGACGTCTCCGGCGATTAGTCGACCGCCGACGAGCACGACGATCAACAGACTCGGGCCGGCGATCGGGACGAACTGGAGGATGCCGGCGACCGTCGCAAGCACGATCGGCGAGCCGTAGCCGAACAGGACGAACACCGGCAGCGCGATCAGGAACGTCCCGATCGCGGTCGCCGCCTGCAGTACGTAGAGCGCGAACAGCGTCTCACGGGCCCGCGTGTGGAGTGCCTCCGCGATGTCGCGGTAGTTCGGCGGCACCACCGTCAGCACGCTGGAGCGGATGTCCTGCTGGTTGTGGAGCAGCGAGAACACCAACAGCACGAACAGCGTGAGTTTGATCAACAACACGGGCAACGACGAGGCGATGTCGCCGGCCAACGCGGTCAGCTCCCGACTGACGAGCGTAATGGCATCGGAGACGACGAGTTCGTAGGTAACGCCGGCGATCCCCAGCGGGATCGACTCCGGTAACCCGCGGATGAGCGCGCTCACCTCGCCGAACCGGACGATCAGCAGATACACCAGCGGGCCGAACAGGGCACCGACGCCGACGACGGCCGTGGCGGTCACCGCGAGCGTCGACGTGAGCCGGGAGAGTCCGCGGCGCTGGAGCTTCCGGTGGAACGGGACCAACAGGTAGGCGACCGATAACGCGAGAAACACCGTTCCCAGCACCTCGAAGAGGATGACGGCCGCCAGCGTAGCGATGGCCGCCAGCACGCCCCCAAGCACGTAGAGTCGACGGCTCATACGAAATCACGGCAACCGCCCCACAAAACAGTTCGGCATCCGATGGATTGAGTTGGCAGATCATTCACGATGACACTCACCAATCTCGATATCGTGACTGAAGCGACTCGGAGCCGTCGACGCACACTGATCGGTCGGCGGAACGCGATGGCTTCAGCGTGCTACTGCTCGTCCACAGACGTTTCGTTCCCACCGGTGTCTGTACTGGATTCGTTCCCGTCAGTACCGTCGGCCTCATCGCCGTCCTCGGAGTCGTCAGTGTCGGTCTCGTTTCCGGCAGCGTCGTCGGCGTCGCTTTCGCCGTCGCCGCTGACCTCCTCGACGTCGACGTCTTTGCCCGCCACACCGCTCTCGGCGATCACCGGCAGGAGGTTGTACTCGCCGGTGTTGCCTTTCTTGACGACGTTGATGTCGAAGACGAAGCTCACCGGCTCGTCGGGGGTGATCTCGAACGGTTTGACGATCTGGAGCTTGCCGCTCGGGATCATGACACCGACACTCTCGCCGTCGACGACGCCCTCGACGTTGCTGGCGTAGAGTTCGATCTTCGAGTAGCGACCGGCCTCCAGTTCGCCCTCGAAGACGCCGATGGCTTTGTCGCCGACGACCTCGGTGAGGTCGACGGTCGCGTCATCGAGATCGATCGTGGAGAAGCCGTCGTCTCCGTCCTCCGAGTCGGCTTCCTCGTCGTCCGACTCCGGTGTCGCTGTTTCGTTCGTCTCGGTTTCGTTTGTCCCGGTTTCGTTTGCCCCGTCGACCTCGGTTTCGTTGGGGACTGTCTCGTTCGTCTCCTCGGATTCGGATTCGTTCGTCGAGTCGTCGTCCCCGTCGGCTTCGCCGCGGAAGATCCGCGCCCGGTCGAACGAGACGTTCAGCGAGTCGAAATCGTCGATGGCGACCGGCTGGTCGCTGATGAGCAGTCGGAACGTCCCCGCGGTCGACTCCTCGTCGCTCGTGTCGTCGCTGGTCGTGTCATCCTCGCCAGTCCCGCTGTCGTTCTGGGCCGAACAGCCCGCCAGCAGCGTCACGCCGAGGCCGGCACCGACGCCGAGAACGTGCCGGCGGTCGACTGTTTGTGAGTCCGTACTGGTTCGATCGGTGGCGTGGTCAGTCATTGCGTTCCTGTCCAACTGCCGGACACTCGTAATACCCTGAGTTTCTCGCGCCGAATTACGCCCAATTGCCCCGAATTGTCGCCGAGTTAGGGAACGACGCCGACCGTTAGCAGCGTCCCCCACGTCCGATACCGGTCGACCATCGCCTCGCGGCTCTCCCAGTCGTCGGTCGGGAACGCATCCGCGGGCGGGATCTCGATCTCCCGATCCGGGATCGTCTCCTGTTCGGCGACGTGGAACCCCGCCTCCCGAAAGGCCGCGCGGTACTGCTCGCGATCCCAGCGGGTCATCTCGATCGAGATGTTCTCCTGCCACGCGTGGCTGGCCTCGTTTTCCTCGTAGTAGTTGACCGCACAGTAGAAGGTGCCGCCGGGGCGGATGATCCGTCGCAGCTCTTCGAGGGTGTGGGCGGGATCGGGGGCATAGTAGAAGGCCTCCATCGAAAAGACGTGGTCGACACTGTCGTCGTCGAACGGCAACGAATCGAAGTCGCCGACGAGGAAGTCGATCTCGGCGTCGTCGGTGTAGCCCGCGGCATTGCGGGCCATCTCCGGCGAGCCGTCGAGCCCCACGCCGTGGCCGATTTCTGCGGTCTCGCGGAGTGCCCGGAGCGCGTAGCCGCTGCCACAGCCGAGATCGAGGACTGTCTCCCCAGCCTCGATCGGCATCCGCGCCAGCGCGTGTTTGGCGGTATGCCAGTGGCGGTCTTCCATCCCCTTGTCCCGGCCGCTTGCGGCCCAACTGTCGAACTCCTCGCGGACGCTCATACGGGATGTGGTCGACGGGCCGCTAAATCGGTTGCTCTCTGTGACTGTACCGGTCGGATGACACCTTCCGATTTATAGGTATACGGTGACTGGCAGTCGATATATGGGACCCCGACCACGGCTTCGGCTGGGTGCTGGTCGACTGCGACCACAGTTCAAACTCGCCGACTCCGCCCAACAGCTCGTCGGTGGCTTTCTCCTCGCAGGGCCGTTCGTGGTCACCGAGGAGGTCTGGGTGCTCGCGGGCAGTATGAGTGATCTCCAAGGCGCCCTCACCGTCATCCTCGTCGCGCTGATCGGCTATGCCGCCCTCTACCGGGCCGACACCAAACGCGATCCGGAGAGTGAACAGCAGGTCGCCGGGGTGCCGGTCCGGTTCATCTCGCTTATGATCGTGTCCTTCGGCTCGGTCACCATCCTCGCACTCGTCTTTGATGCCCCCGCAACGTTCCTCGGTCCCGAGCTGTCGACGCCCGTTCTGTTCGAAACCACGTTTAAAGCCATCAGTGTCGGCTCGGTCTTCAGCGTCGTCGGCGCGGCGACTGCCGACAGCGTCTTTTAACTAGTCGGCGACTACTTAGAAAAGCCGATGGAGCAGTCGGCCGACGATCCCCGACGGCGGGGGCTGTTGGCCGTCGCCGTACTCCGTATAGAGATACTCGACGATATCGTCGCTCTCGGCCATGCCCTCGATGTCGTTGGCGTGGTCGACCAACACCGGTACCCCATACTGGCCACTGATATCGTAGACTGCGGTGCGGTCGCTCCGTGATCGGGGCACGGCGTGGGTTTTGTACGTCAGATCGAGGTCATCGAGCGCCCGCCGAACCTTCTTGCAGTACGGACACCCCTGTAGGTTGTACAGCTCCAACCGTGGTGATGACGTTGTCATACCAGTAGTACAGTCTCGAAACGCGAAATGCTTGTGGGGATCTGCATGGTTGGCGCACGGTCGACGGTAGAGCGGTGGTAGCAACCGATTACGATCGGTTAGAGAACGGCTACTATGACCCCAAACAGGATGAGGACGCCCGTGATATCACAGAGGTTGGTGACGACCGGGATCGTCGTGTCGTCGGGGTTGTATCCCAGCCGGTAGGATGCTGTCACCGAAACGACGCTCAACACGACCACCACTAGCGCCAACAGCATCCCGCTGACCAGCGAGATCGTGAGCACCTCGACGACACTCAGCGAGCCGCCAAGCACCTGTCCGATCGCCCACGCGGCGACCCCGACGACGCCGAAGACCGTCGCCGCAAGTCCGAACACCGCCCCGGTGTTGGCCCGGATCGCCGGGTTCGACGGCGAGAGTTCGAACGTCCCGAGGTGGAGTTGGGTCGACAGCCGCGAGCACATGATCGAGGCGAGGTTCCCCGCCGTGCCGATCTGGACCGGCACAAGCACGAGCAGCGAGGGCTGGGTGACGAGCGTCGACTCGAAGGACTCCAGGACCGAGCCCGAGGCCATCTGGAGCAGCGACAACCCGGCCAACAGCGGCACCATCGTCCGGACCATACTCCGGATCGCCCACTCGCCATCGGCATCGTTGCCGACGTCGCCGGCGCTCACAGGACGGCCCCCGTCACGTAGACGCCGACCAGCAGGAACAGCACGCCGAAGACGTCGCCGAGGGTGGTCACGACTGGCCCGATGATGTTGTCGGGGTCGAGCCCGCGACGGTAGCCGAGGATGATCACCGAGACGAGCACCGACAACATGAGCACGGCACTCAGAAACCCGGCGACGACCATGATGCCGACCAGCCGGAGGAGGCTCCCCGACTGGCCGGTCGCCGTCAAGACGCCGAAGGTGACGACCGCGATGAACACCGAGACGGTCATTCCGTTGATAAAGGAGGCGACGATGGCGTTGCCGAGTCGCTCATCGAGTTCGAAGCGGGGTTCGATGATCCCCTGATGGAGGCCGCTGGAGATCCGCGCGCCCAACGAGCCGTAGACGCCGCCGCGAGTGGCCAAGAAGGCCGGCAGGAGCAGTAGGAGTCCGGGGACGCTCTCGATTCCGTTGCGCATGGTTTCGCTGCCGAGGATCGTGCCGGCGAACAGCCCGGCAACGAGACTGACGACAATCACGGGCAGGGCGTCTCTGTAGACGTCTTTGGCCGTATCCTGTCCGTACATCCGTCTCGACGTGCGCATGGGACGAATAAAAAGGTGGCTGGCAGGCGGCGAACGGATCGAAGGCCTGTATGATTAAGTTCACCCAGTCGCAGATACGGATATGGACTACACGTTAGCGATCGAAAACGCACCCGACTCCATTGCGAGCGGGACGGGACTGCTGTTGCTCCATCCGAGCATCGGCGAAACCGACCGGATCGACACCGACTTCCTGAAGACCGACACCGACCACTTCCTCGTCGTCTCGACGCGCACCACCGCCCGCGAAGTCGAACAGAAGCTCGAACACTACGACGTCGACGAGGACCGCGCTGTGATCCTCGATACGCTCTCGGTCGAACGTGGCTACTCCCGCCGCGGGGCCGACGACGTCCACTACGTCTCGTCACCGGACGACCTCGACGGCATCGTCGAAAAGACACGGGAGTTCCTGTCGAGCCACGACGGCAAGGTACGGGTCAGCGTCGACTCCCTGACCGAGATGATCTACTACGCCGACGACGAGGGTGTCTACGAGGCGACCAAACAGCTCCTCGAACTGCTGGCCGACCACGACGCGGTCGGGATCTTCCACCTCTCGAAGGAGGTCCACGACCAGTCGACCCTCGATGAGTTCACCGAACTGTTCGACGGTGTCGTCGACCTCGGCGACGACGGCAGCGTGACCGTCGACTTCCAGTAGAAAGCCGCTACTAGTTGGTAGTGGCTGCCTACTCGGCGAGTGCCGCTACCGTTTTTTCGGCCCACCGGATCGCGTAGTCAGCCCCATACTCCCGGAAGGCGTCGGTATCGAGCGCGCTGAACGGCGTCGGAAGATCGAGGTCGTGTTTGATCGCCGAACAGGCGTACTCGGTGGCCTCGGGGAACGTCATCTCGCCGTGGGCAACAGATCCGGAGAGCTCCTCGAGCCGCGGGTCGAGTCGGTCGCCGGCGTCTGCCCACGTCCCGTAGAGCGGTTCGAACTCGGGGTCGCCGGCCCACGACCGGAACACCTCACGAGTCTGGAGGCCGACCCAGCCGTCGAACAGCGCGGCGGCGATCTGGTAGACATCGGCCGGTCCGAGCCCGGTCACCTCGGCCAGTTCGGTGTACTGCGGGCCGAAAAACGGCAGGAAGTGTTCGGGAACCCCGCAGTCGATCTGGACGAACGCCTCGGCGACGAGGAAGTCGAGAAACGCCTCGGGCGTTCCTTCGGCGCGCTTTTTTAACAGCACTGTCGGCGGCTCGGTCTGGTCGGTCCAGACGACCGTTCCGTCGCCGGGCATACCGATCGTGAATGTCGGGCCCGCGTACCGTTCGAGCACCGTCGGCGCATCGTCGGGCAGCCACTCGTCGGGATAGCTCGCCGGCTCCAGTGCGTCGACGAACAGCCCGAGATCCTCGGCGACCGCCGGCGGTAGCGTCTCGAAATCCTGTGCGACATCAAGCACCGTCGACTCCGGAGCGTAGGCTGTCTGAGCCGCCGCGAGCGTCGGCGACAGCGATCGCCTGCTGAACATCAGGCGACCACGTACGAGAGGATAATCCCGACCGCCAGCAGCGCCGAGATACCGACCGTCCCCACTACGATCTTGGTAGCTTTGCTCATACCCTACGGTTCGGTGGCTCCCAAATAAAGGCTTCAATCTCGGTTCGGCCCCCTGATTTATGCGGGCAGCGACGGTAGGGATGGTATGCACGTGCGGGATGCGGTCGAAGACGACGCCGAGGCGATCGCGGCGCTGGCGGATGCACCGGCGGACGTCGTCCGCAATCTGGTCCACGACCGGAGCGTCCGTGTCGCCGAACGCCAGCAGGGAAACCGCGATCCGAACGTCGACACCGAGGCCGCCGATGTCGATCTTCTGGGGTTCGTGAGCTTCGACGCCCACGACCGGACGGTCCACGTCACCCAGTTCGGCGGTACCGAAGCCGCCTGCGAGCGCTTGCTCGCCGAGCCGGTGCGCTTCGCGGCCAGCGAGGAGATGGATGTCGAGGTACTGGTCGAGACCGAGGCGACCGAAAAGAAGGCAGCCGTCGAGGCTGCGGGGTTCCAGACTGCCGGCACAGGCCCGATGTTCCGTGGCTCGCGGACGATCCGCTACCGGCAGCGGCCGTAGCCGTCGCCGGGCTCACCGCCCGATCGACTCACTCGATATCGATCCGTCGACCGTCCGCAACCATCTCCGTCGAATCTTTGGGCACCGTCACAGTGAGAACGCCGTTGTGGTAGGCCGCCGTTGCGGCCTCGTCGTCGACCGCCTCGGGGAGTCGTACGCGCCGCTGGACCGACGCTGTGCGGCGTTCGCGGTGGAGGTAGTTCGCGTCCGTTTCGTCGGTTTCGGTGTGACGTTCGGCGCTAATCGTCACCACCGCGTCGTCGATGGTGAGGTCGATCTCCTCGCGGTCGAACCCCGGGAGGTCGGCCGTGAGGACGAACTCGTCGTCGTTGTTGGCGACGTCGACGGCCATCCCCGCGTTTCCCTCATCGACTACTATCGGCTCGAAGCCGCGGCCGAACTGGCCGACAAACTGGTCGAATCCATCGAACGGTGTGAGTGTGCGTTTCATTGTGTGCTTCACCAACCAACATATATGCTCGCTGATGGCTTAAAGAGCGATGGAGGCGTGTTAGCAGTGGACCGCTCGGCTAACAAACAGGGATCGCTATTCGACGTCGATCTGGTAGCCGCTGGAGGTTTCGGGATCGAGTTTCGGGAGCGTGACCGTCAGCACGCCGTTGTTGTAGCTGGCCGCGGCCGCTTGCGCGTCGACTTCTTCGGGGAGCGGGAGCTGTCGCCGCACCGACTCGCGCCGCCGCTCTTGGCGGTGGAACTGGGCAGTCTCGTCGGTGTCCTCGGTTTCGTACTCGGCGCTGACGGTGAGGCTCTCCCGGTCGACCCGGAGGTCGATGTCGTCGGACTCGAAGCCGGGGAGGTCGACCGTGACGACCAACTCGTCACCCCGGTCGGCGACATCGACGCTCACGCTCGAGAGCACGCCTTCGCCCTCGACGCTCCGACTCAGTTCGCCGAACTGGCGGTTCATCCGTTCGATCAGTTCGTCGAGTTCTCGGAATGGGTTCGGTCGTCCAGCCATATGCGTAAATTGGACGTTGAGAGACATGAATATTGTCGACGGCAACCCGACAGGAATGGCCGGACAGTCAGCGGCCGCGGAGCGTCAGTACAGGACGTGTTTCGTGTCGTAGGAGCCCAAATTTCGGATCCAGCCGTCGTCGACGATCGTCTCGATCTCGTCGACCGCCGCTTGGACGCGGCTCTCGTAGACGCCAGCCTCGATATCGAAGTGGAACAGGTAGTCGCCCAACCGGTTGCCGCTAGGGCGGGATTCGACCCGCGAGAGGTTGATGTTCCGGTCGGCGAAGGCTTCGAGCAGTTCCAACAGCAACCCTGGGTAGTTGACGTTCGGGTAGACGATTAACGTGGTCTTGCCGCCGGCATCGGATCGTTCGGCGGCGGGCGCAAGAAGGAAGAACCGCGTCGCATTCGAGTCCTGGTCCTGAATGTCCTCGGCGAGCACTGCCAGTTCGGTGCCGTTGGTCGCGTTCGAGGGGTGGCCGATCGCCGCGATCGACCCGTCTTGACGGGCGCGTTCGACACCACGGGCGGTGCTAGCGACGGCCTCCTGACTGGCCTCCGGGTAGTTCGTTTCAAGATAACTCCGGCACTGGGCCAACGCCTGGGAGTGACTGGCGACCGTCTCGAACTCGTCGGACTGGGCGAGTAGGGCGTGCCTAATCGGTGTTATAATCTCGCTAACGACGGCGACGTCCCGATCTGCGAGCGCATCGAGCGTCTCGGTAACGCTGCCCTCGATGCTGTTTTCGATGGGAACGACTCCCCGTTCGAAGCTCCCGTCGTCGACGGCCTCGATGATGGCGGTCACCGACTCGCGGAACGAGACGTCGTCGGCGACGGCGCTGGCGGCACGGTGTGAGTAGGTCCCGGCGGGACCGAGCGTAACGGCGTCCATTGACCGCGTTTGGTCGACAGGTTTGAAAAGGGCGTCGGCAGCGACAGCGTGGGGCTGTGGGGTTAGAACCGCGATTCGAGTTCGTCGCGTAGGTCGTCGACGTCCAATCCCTTCATTGCGAACAACACCAAGAGGTGATAAACGAAGTCGGCCGACTCGTACTGCAGGTCCGCTATGTCGTCGTCTTTGGCCGCCAGAATCAGTTCGGTCGACTCCTCGCCCAGCTTTTCGAGGACCTCGTTTTCACCCTTCTCGTGGGTGAACAGCGAGGCCGTATAGGAGTCCTCCGGTAGGTCGGCCTGCCGCTGTTTGATCGTCGCGAACAGTTCGTCGAGTACGTCTGGAGTCTCTTCGGCTGCGTTTTCGTCGCTCATTGGTCGACCTCCTGTGGCCCGAGGGCTTCGTTCTCACGGAAGAAGGCGATCTGATGGAGCCTGGTGTCGGGCGTGAGTTCCGGGTGGAACGAGGAGGCGACGATTGGTCCTTGCCGGACGGCGACGGGGTTGCCTTCCCAGTCGGCGAGCACCTCCACGTCGTCGCCGACCGCGTCGATCAGCGGCGCGCGGATAAAGACCGCGGGAAAGGGCTCGTCGAGACCGTCGACGTCGAGGGGGGCCTCGAAGCTGTCCTTCTGTCGACCGAAGGCGTTGCGGTCGACGCTCACATCGAGCAGGTCCAATGTCTTCACGCGGTCGTCCTTTGCGTCCGTCGAGGCGACGATCAGCCCTGCACAGGTAGCTAAAACGGGGTTGCCTGCCTCGACGTGGGCCCGGATTTCCGCGTCGATGCCTTCGTCGGCGAGCAGTCGGGAGATCGTGGTCGACTCCCCACCGGGCATCAGGAGTACGTCACACTCAGGAACGATGCCGCCCGTTCGGATCTCTCTGACCTCGCAGTCGACGTCGTGGGCGGCCGCGGCCCGTCGGATCGCAGCGGCGTGTTCGCTCACGTCGCCCTGAACGGCGATAACGCCAGCTATCATGACTAGTCGACCGAGGGCAGTGGGGAAAAAGACCGCGTTCGACCGATCAGGCTACCGAAAAGGTCAGGATCTGGACGAGCAGCCCGAAGAGGAGACAGAACGCGATGACGGTTTTCGGATTGATACGGATCGCATTCCGGTCCTCGGAGTCGAAGTACCGGACCAGCCCGGCACTGGACATCAGCCCGCCGGAGTTGTCGCCTGAGCTCATAGTCGAACTACTGCACGTTGGTCTCCTAAGGGTTTCGGCTTCGGACTGCGCGCTTGGAAACGCTTATGCGCCACCCTCGGCAAGGCGAGAGCGGGAACACAAATGACGGTTCGACTCACAGATTTTTACGCAGACTGGTGTGGCCCGTGTAAGACGCAGGATCCGATCCTCGAAGACCTCGAAGCCGACTACGAGGATGTCGAGTTCGCCAAAGTCGACGTCGACGAAGAGCAGGACGTCGCCAACCAGTATCAGGTCCGCTCGCTGCCGACGCTGGTCGTCGAAAACGACGACGGTATCGTCGACCGCTTCGTCGGCGTCACTCAGCGCGAAGATCTCGAAGCCGCCCTCGAAGAAGCCAGCGCGTAACTCCGTTCTCGTCGCTCGCCGTCTCGGAACGCTTAAACAGCGACGTCGACGATAGAGCCGTATGCCAAGCAACGAGAACGCCACCGAACGAACCCTCAACAAACAGATCTGCATGCGCTGTAACGCCCGCAACTCCCCGCGGGCCAACCGCTGCCGGAAGTGTGGCTACGACCGGCTCCGCCCGAAGGCCAAAGAGCGACGCGCGGCCTGATCACGCGGCGTTTTATTCCCTCCGACAGCTCAACCGTCGACGATCAGCCACGGCTCACGATATCCGTCTCGAACGCCTCGAATCGCAGTATATAGTTAGTTACCGGCTACAGCCCGTAGATGATCACTCCTCGGGGTATTTGGGCTCGCGGCGTTCGGCCCGTTCCAGTGCGCGCTCGATGACTGTCCGAACGCTTTCGCCGTCGGCGTGGAACGGATCGCCGTGGCCCGCGTACATCGCGGTCACCGAGTCGGGGAGCCGATCCAGCAGGGTTTCGAGGCTCTCGATCAGCCGCTCGCGGGATTGGCCCGGTCGGTCGGTCCGGCCGAAACTGCCGTCGTCGAATGCGCCATCGTTGTAGACGACCACGTCGCCGCTGAACAGCATCGATTCGCCGACAAACGAGAGGTGGTCGACGGCGTGGCCCGGCGTGTAGACGGCCTCGAAGGTCTCGTCGCCCATCGCTAGCTCGTCGCCGTCGTCGACTTCGTGGCTCCGGCGAGGGTGATCGGCGTAGGCATAGAGTTCGGCGTCGAAGCGATCGAGGACGGCATCGAGTTCGGCGACGTGATCGCCATGCTGGTGGGTGAGGACGACGCGGTCGAGCGCGTCGACGTGGTCGTCGACGACATCTTCGACGCCGGCCATTGCGCCGGCGTCGACGAGGGTCGTCACCTCGCCGTCGAGCAGATAGGCGTTGCAGGTGAACACGTCGGCCGCGTCGGTGACGCAGATCGGATCCATACCGCCCCAACGGGGTCGACGGCGAAAAATCCCTGCGAACCGAGTCGCCAGCCGAGAAACCGACCACCAACCTATTTGCCACTACCCGGCCACCACCCGGATATGTCATGGTACGCGATCGAGAGCGTCGACGACGCGATCGATGCCACCCGCTCGTTCCTCTTCCCCTTCGACCTCGGCACGTGGCTCCGGCTCGGCCTGATTGCGATCTTCGTCGGTGTCGGCGGCGGCGGAATCTCGTCGGTGTTCAACCTCTTCAACGCCGGGTCGACACCCTCCGGAACCGGCCCCGATAGTGGGCCTGCGCCGGCACCAGCCGAACCTACACCGGAGATGCTCCCCGTCGAGCCCGTGGTGATCGTCGCACTCGTCGGGGTACTGCTACTGATCGGCCTCGGACTCTCGCTGCTCTCGGAGACGCTCCGGCTGGTGTTCTACGACGCGCTCCGAACCGACACCGTGCGGATCCGCGGGCCGGCCAAGCAGCGGTTCGGACAGGCACTCCGGCTGTTCGGTTTCAAACTCGTGTTGAACGTCGTCTTCGCGCTTCCGATCCTCGCGGTCGGGGCGGCCGTCTTCGTGGGGGCGGCCGGGGAACTCGGTGAGACCGCGATGCTCGTCGGCGGCCTGCTCGCGGTGGCCGTCGCCGTGGTGACGGGTCTCGTCTACCTGATCGTCGCCCGCGTGACGACCGAGTTCGTCACGCCGATCATGGTGCTGACCGACGGCGGGGTCCTCGACGGCTGGCGACGGTTCTGGCCCGTCCTCCGCGGGAACCTCGCCCAGTTCGGCGTCTACGTCGTCGTTCACTTTCTGGTACTACTGGCGATCTCGATCGGCCAGACGATCCTCGGGTTCATCGTCTTCGGCATCGTCGGCGTCGTCGGTGGAATCGTCGCGCTCGTGGTCGCCCTCGGCGTCTTCGGTGGCTTCAGCGCGGCCGTCGGGTCGACGGCCGGCCTCGTCGCCCTCGGCGTGATCGCGGCGGTGACGCTGCTGGTCGTCTTCCTCGTGACGCTGCCGATCAACATCGTCGTGCTCACCTACGTCTTCAGCTACGAGGTGTCGGTGCTCGGGGCCGCCGACGAGGACCTCCGACTCCTTCCGACCACCGACGGGACCGAACCTCCGTCGACGCCGACGGAGTAGTCGCTGCCTACCCCGGCGGTGGGTTCGACAGCCGTCGTACCTGACAGTCGACGCACACACAGCTTTTTCAGGAGTCCGGCGAACCGCCCATGTATGGGACTCGATGACGACGCACGCGAATATCACCGGCGGGACCCGCCGGGAAAGATCGAGATCGCGACCACCAAGCCAACCAACACACAGCGGGATTTAAGCCTCGCCTACTCGCCGGGTGTTGCCGCCCCCTGTCGGGATATCGACGCCGAGCCGGAGACAGCCTACAACTACACGGCCAAATCCAACCTCGTCGGTGTCGTCTCCAACGGCTCGGCGGTCCTCGGGCTCGGCGATATCGGCGCTCAAGCCTCCAAACCCGTCATGGAGGGCAAAGGGGTGCTGTTCAAGCGCTTTGCTGACATCGATGTCTTCGATATCGAACTCGAACTCGACGAAACTGCGGCGCTGGTCGACACCATCGCGGCGATGGAGCCGACCTTCGGCGGCATCAATCTGGAGGACATCAAAGCCCCCGAATGCTTCGAGATCGAACGACAGCTCGGCGAGCGGATGGACATTCCCGTCTTCCACGACGACCAACACGGGACGGCGATCATCTCGGGGGCCGCCTTACTCAACGCCACCGAGATCACGGGTAAATCCCTCGATGAACTCGATATCGTCTTTTCGGGCGCGGGCGCGTCGGCGATCGCCACCGCCCAGTTCTACGTCTCGCTGGGGGCCGACCGATCGAATATCACGATGTGTGACTCCTCGGGGATCATCACCGAGGATCGGGCCGCTGACCTCAACGAGTACAAACAGCAGTTCGCCCGCGACGTCGACCCCGGTGGGCTCGCCGACGCGATGGACGGCGCGGACGTCTTCGTCGGGCTGTCGGTCGGCGGAATAGTTTCACAGGAGATGGTGCAGTCGATGGCCGACAACCCGATCATCTTCGCCATGGCCAACCCCGACCCCGAGATCGACTACGAGGACGCCAAGGCTGCCCGCGATGACGACGTAATCGTCGCCACGGGGCGGTCGGACTACCCGAACATGGTCAACAACGTCCTCGGGTTCCCCTTCATCTTCCGCGGCGCACTCGACGTGCGGGCGACCGATATCAACGAGGAGATGAAACGGGCCGCCGCCATGGCGCTGGCAGATCTGGCCAAACAGGACGTTCCGGACGCGGTCGTCAAAGCTTACGGCGACCAGCCGCTGCAGTTCGGCCCCGACTACGTGATTCCCAAACCCCTGGACCCCCGTGTGCTGTTCGAGGTCGCCCCAGCGGTCGCCGAGGCCGCCGTCGACAGCGGCGTCGCCCGGACCGAGGTCGACGCCGAGACGTACGCCGAAACACTCGAAGCCAGACTCGGCAAATCCCGCGAGATGATGCGTGTGGTCCTCAACAAGGCCAAAAGCGATCCCAAGCGGCTCGCCCTCGCGGAGGGAACGGATGAAAAGATGATCCGAGCGGCCTACCAACTCGAAGAGGAGGGGATCGCCGAACCGATCCTGCTGGGGGACCGCGAGGAGATCAGCCGGATCGCCGCCGACCTCGGGTTGTCGTTCGATCCGGAGGTCGTCGACCCCGCCGAGCGGAGCCTCGACGTGTATGCCGACCGACTCTACGAACGCCGCCGCCGGAAGGGAATCACCCGCGGTGAGGCCGCCGATCTCGTGGCCAAGGACACGAACTATCTCGGCAGCGTGATGGTCGAGATGGGCGATGCCGACGCGATGCTGACCGGCCTCACCCACCACTATCCCTCGGCGCTCCGGCCGCCGTTGCAGGTGATCGGGACCGCCGAGGACGCCGACTACGCCGCCGGTGTCTACCTGCTGACGTTCAAAAACAAGGTCGTCTTCTGTGCCGACACGACGGTCAATCAGGATCCCGACGCCGACGTGCTCGCGGAGGTCACCAAACACACCGCCGAGTTGGCCCGGAGTTTCAACGTCGAGCCGCGGGCGGCAATGCTCTCGTACTCCAACTTCGGGAGCGTCAGAAACGAGTCGACGGCGACCATCCGGCAGGCGGTCGCCGATCTCCACAGCGACCCGACCGTCGACTTCCCCGTCGACGGCGAGATGCAGGCCGACACCGCCGTCGTCGAGGAGATCGTCGACGACACCTACGACTTCTCGGCACTCGACGGGCCGGCGAACGTGTTGATCTTCCCGAACCTCGAATCCGGCAACATCGGCTACAAACTGCTCCAGCGGCTCGGTGGCGCGGAGGCGATCGGCCCGATGCTCGTCGGGATGGACAAACCCGTCCACGTCCTCCAGCGCGGCGACGAGGTCAAGGACATCGTCAACCTCGCGGGCGTGGCCGTCGTCGACGCCCAAGAGGAGTAAGCGGGACTGAAATCCATCAATGGATTTATAACAAAATTTGATACTATACCAATCATGGCAGACCACGGGCCGGAGTTGCGGCTGCCCGAGCGGATCGAGACCGGCGAGTTCGACGGCGCGCTCCGGATCGGCGAGCGAAACGACACCCCTGTCTATTGGCATGTCCCGACCAACCGAATCGCCGAGATCGACGCGCCCACGGTCGACCCCGAAGCGGCAACGATAGTCCAGCTGTCGGCGGAGACGGTCGGCGAATACATCCACCGAACCGAACGCGAGGGAAGCCGCTGGTCGCTGAACCGGCTGGGGGAGTTCCTCCGAAACGTCGCCTCCTTCGAGGACGTCCGCATCCTCACCGTCCGGCAGGAGGAGGCCTACGCCCTCTGTCGGATCGCCAACGTCGAGGCGGCGAGAGCCGCCGAACTGCTGGGGGTCTCCGAGGGGTTGCTCGAAGACCACCTCTCGACGGCCCACAAGAAGATCACCTGTGCGTTCAATCTGGTCGAGGCCGTCAACGGCCACTGACCGGTCTGCTGGTGGGCACCAAGGCGGCCCATAGCGCACCTGTCGGCAGCACACCGTCGGTGCTCGCGGCCTACTCGATGGTGTCGACTGCCTCGACCGCGCCGATCATCGACCACTCGTCTTCGTCGGCGGCCTGTCGGCCGACAAGCACCGCGTCGTTGTCCTCGCTGGAGACGAGCCGGTACGCTGCGTCGTCGTCCTGACGAGTGGCCTCGGCTTGGAACTCCTGTTGGAAGAACTCGGTCCAGGCCATCTCGAAGACCGCTTCGGTGCCGTCGTCGAGCGTGAGTCGAACCGGCTTCGGCGTCAGGTTGTGAATCCGTTTTGCGATCGGGTTGAGATCCGCCATACCCACTGTTGGCGACCGATCGAATAAATCGCGGCGGTTTCGCTCGACTGTCGTGTCGACCGCCGGCTGGTAACACGTGATTACTATCCGAATGAGCCTATTAACTACGAGTAGGCTGTTCTTACTCCCGGCACAACAGTCACAAGTACGGTAAACACTGTATGGGGTATTTTACTTCGGCCGATCGTTTGCAAGTTGGTGGTCCCACATATGTCGTTCCCGCCCTCGTTCGGCCCCCTCCGTGGTCTTTCGAACAGCCTCCCAGCGGTCGCCGCTCGCCTTCGAGCCTCGGCCCGCGGCCTCGCGTTCTGGACAGCGATCGCCCTCCCGTTCGGCTACCTCCCACTGTTTACGCTGGATATCGGTGGCCTCTCGATAGAGATGCTCGTCGGTCTACTCCTCGCACACGTCGTCGTATTGGTCGTCGGCCATTCCTACCGGCAGTAGCATCGCACCGAGTCGACCCGCCGGGCGGGAGCGTTCCAATGGGATTAGGTTCCCTCGGGACCGACTCGACGGTATGACAGCAACGGATGGCGACCGACCGACCGACCCGGAGGCGTGGATGGCCGAGGTGCGACAGATGCGCGCCGACAAGGACGAGTTCTTCACCACCCACCCACAGTCACCGATCAAGCCAGACTACCGCGAGGAGTTCGAGGGACTGGACTACTTCGAGCCGGATCCAGAGTTTCGGGTGCCTGCCCGCGTGCGCGTCTACGGTAACCCTGATCCGATCGAGCTTGATGTGACCGCGGGGACGCCGATCCGGTATCTCCGAGCGGTGATCTTCGAGTTCGAACTCCGTGGCGAGCGGATCCAGATGGCCGGCTACCGCCAAGAGAGCGCCGAGGACCGGACGATCTTTATCCCGTTCCGTGACAAGACGACCGGCCAGCAGACCTATCACCGCGGTCGGTACATGGAGATGGAGCCCGACGAGGATCTCGTCAACGGCGACGTGGTGACCCTCGATTTCAACCTCGCCTACAATCCGTTTTGTGCGTACGCCGAAACGTTCGCCTGCCCGCTCCCGCCGGAGGAAAACTGGCTCGACGTCGTCGTTCCGGTTGGCGAAAAGAAGCCACCCGAATCGATCGTCGACCAGTAACCGTCGACGGAACTTACCTCCGTCTGAAGGAGAACGCTCAATATCGGTCGGTCCGGTCGACAGTGTATGGTAGACGTACCGAACCAAGCAGCGGTCGGTGTCGGACTGATGATCGTCGGCGGACTGCTGTTCATCCCCGGAGCCACTGTCGGATCGAGCGTACTCGTTCTCGCACTGCTGGTCGTCGCCGCGCTGTTGTTGACCGCCGGCACCTACCTGTTCGGCACCAGCGGTGCCGGGCGATCGGTCTGATCCCGTCACAGCACCGCCAGACCGACGCCAGTAGCCGGTCGCTACCCGATTCTCACGGAGTAAGAGTTCCAGTAGAATACAGCTAGTATCAGCTACCCTCCGTCGACAAGGATTGGGCCGCGGCTCGCTGTGGCTCGCAGTTCTAAAATCATGGCCGGGGCGGGCTCCGAACCCGCGATCTCCGCATAACCCAGGTACGAGGCTCGGCAGGCCTCTATGGGGCGGACGCTTCCAAGGCGGTAACCGCACCGAATCTCAGTAACCCTATGAGTGCGGCGCTATGTCCAGCTAAGCCACCCGGCCTCACCTGCCTATACCCCGATGATACTCTTTAACCTTCTCATCTCCGTCGGCTTCGTGGCGTGCGATCAGCCCCCGTATCGGAAGCCTGCTCCGGCCCACGTGTCGACTGTTGCTGGCGGTGAACAATCACGAAACACTGATACGCATACCCGCGGATTTATCACTCACGGACGGTACCCCCTCACAATGAGCCTGCCCGAGCTACTCGAGTCCGAACTGGACGGTGAACCAGCGGTCGCGGAGGTCCAACTCGGCGGGGAAGACGTGCTGGTCGTCACCCCGAGCCGGACGGTCGTCTACCGCGCCGACGGCCTGCTCTCCGACGAATCCGTCGAGAGCTACCCCCACGATGCCGAGGAGGTCGACCTCTCGGTCGGCCGGCGGAAGGCCAAACTCACCCTCGAATACGGACTCGACGGCAGCGAGACGCTGTCGTTTCCGGCCAAACGGGTCGACAACGTCCTCCACCCGATTCTGGCAGGCGTCATCAGTGCGGCGGGGATCACCGAGGCCGGCGAAACGGTCCACAAGACGTTCCGGTTCAGCGATCTCACCCTGATCGTCACCAGCAAGCGCGTGATCAAACACATCGGCTCGGCGGTCTGGGACGCCGATTTCGAGGCCTTCGCCTACGACGGCCTCACCGACGTCGACTTCGAGGAGGGCAGCGTCGCCACCTCGGTCGTCCTCACCCACAACGGCCGCCAGAACCGATTTAAAACCCCGAATAGCGATGCCCGCGCGGTCCGGGAGGCGATCGTCGAGGCGGTCTGTGAGTTCCACGGCGTCACTAGTATCGAGGAGCTCCGCGAGGCGATGGCTAATCAAGAAGACGCCGAGGGCGAAGCTGTAGACCGGTTGGATTTCGGGGACGGTCCCGATCCACTCAGTGCGGATCCTGGTGAACTGGAGTCGGAACCGGCCAACAGTACCCAGCCGGGCGACAGCGAGTCGTCGGTCGACGAGGAACTCGTCGCCTCGCTTGAGGCCGACGACTCGACCGGCGAGACGACCAGTCACGCGGAGCCAACCGAGCCCACGGAGTCGATCGAGCATTCGAAGCCGGCCGACCGCGCAGAATCGATCGATCATTCGGGGTCGACCGACCAGTCTCAAGCCGTTATCGAACGCGAGGAGCCGGCCGACGCCTTCGAGGGCTCGCCGTTCGAGTCCGCCGGCCCGGTCGACGAGGACGATCTGTCGGCCCAGCTTGCGGCACTGACCGAGACGGTCGAGGCCCAACAGCAGCAGCTCGCCCGACAGACGGAACTGATCGAAACCCTGATCGAGGAACTCCGCCGCGGCCGGTAGGCACCGCCTACTCCTCGCGGCCGACGACTTTTTTGATACACGACGAGCCGAACGGGCCGAGTTCGCCCGATTCGAACTCGATAAAGTGGCCCGTCGAGAGCCCCGCCCCGCAGCGTCGACACTCGAACTCGCCGTCCCGAACCGTCACCTGACTCTCGAAGCGGACGAAGGTGCCGCCGCGGCGGGTCCGAATCCGGCCCTGCTCGCGGTCAATAACTCCACGCTTATCGGCGGTGTCGAGGATTTCCCGCGTGAGCGTCGGGTTCGTGGTGACGGTTTCGAGCCGGTCGATGGCCGCGGCCAGATCGAGTGTCTCGGTTTCGAGATGCGCCAGCAGGTCGACGCCGAGTTCGATCTTGTCCTGCCGCGACAGTTGCTCCGACTCGGTCACGGTCCGGCGTTCGCAACCCGATCACATAACCGTTCGTGTGTCGCCGAACACAAAGCGTATCACAGTACACGAGTGGTGACAGGTATGCAGCGACGAACACGTCTCGGAATCGGGACCGCGACGCTGCTGGCGGTCGGCCTCGCTGCGTGGCTCGGCTCGCCGGCGGCCGCCCTCGACGGCTTTGAGGCGCTTGCGAGCCGGCCGCTGGCCTTCGCGGCGGCCGTCTTCGTGGTGGCGCTCCTCCGCCCGGCGTGTGCGTGGCCCACGCTCGTGTTGTCGATCGCCGTCGGCTATGCCGCCGGACTCGCGGGCCTGCCGCTCGCGGTGACCGCACTCGTGATCACGAGCCTTCCACCCTACTGGTTCGGAAACTCGATGGCTGGGGACGGTCGACTCATTTCAGCCGGACGAACCCTGCTGGCCGAAACGGGTGGGATCCGCGGCGTCACGGCCGCCCGGCTGCTGCCGGTGCCGTCGGACGTGATCTCGGTGGCCGCCGGCGCGGTCGGCGTTCGGCTCCGGCCGTATCTCGCCGGGACGGCCCTCGGCGAACTCCCGTGGGCGATCCTCGGCCTCGTCGTCGGCCGGTCGGTCGACCATCTTACTACGGGCGATCTCGCCGGCGCAGTCGACCCGTGGCTGCTCGCCGGGATGACCGCGACGGCCATCCTGCTTCTGGCCGGGCCGAGCTACCGCGTCGTCTCCGACCGGGAGTCGTCGCCGTCGGCTATCGAGTAGCCCGGCCGGCCCCCGAGTGACGCTTCTAACCGGTCGAATCGGGACCCGCGGGCGGTAGTTCGCTTCGTCGGTCGACGGGGTTTAGGATCAGTCGGTCGACGAGAGGAGCCGCTCGATGGTGGCCGCCGAGGAGTCTCCATCCTCGGGGCCCGTCCCGTCGACGACGAACTCGAAGCGCGCGCCGCCCGAGCGGCTCTCGGTGACGTGGACCGACCACCCGTGTGCGTCGGCGATCGAGTCGACGATCGCCAACCCGAAGCCGGTGCCGTCGCTGCCGGAGTAGCCGTGGTCGAACACGCTCTCGCGTTCGTCCTCGGGGATCCCCGGGCCGTCGTCGGCGACGTAGAACCCGCCGTCGATGGGGCCGACCGTGACGGTTAGGCCCGCGCCGGCACGATCGGTGTCGGCTGTCTGGTGTCGGTTGAGCGTCCCGTGTTCGATCGCGTTCCGAAACAGGTTCTCGAAGACGTGTCTGAGTTTGTCGGCGTCAGCCCGGATCGTCGTCTCGCCGTCGACGACCAACTCCGCGGCTCCCGTGTCGCCGCTCTCCCAGCACTCGACGGCGATCGACTTCAGGGAGACCGACTCGGTCGTCTCGACGAACGTTCCCTGGCGGGCCAGCGTGAGGACGTCCTCGATGATCGCCGCCATCCGGTCGTGGTTCTCGGCGACCGCCTCGAAGTGTTCGTCCGCGCCGGTCTCCCGGGCGAGATCGAGGTGGCCCGACGCGACGTTGAGCGGGTTCCGGAGGTCGTGGCTGGCGACGCTGGCGAACTGTTCGAGCTGTGCGTTCTGCCGTTCGAGCTGTGCCTCGTAGCGGTGGCGTTCGAACTCGGAGCCGAGCCACGTGGCGAGGGTTTTGACCGTCGACTGTTGGGCCTCCAACACCAGCTCCTCGCGGGGCTCCTCGCCGCCGAAACAGAGAGTCCCGAAGAGCTCGCCGTTGACGACGACACGAGCCCCGATGTAACACCGCAGCCCGAAGTGCTCGAAGGCGGGGTCGTCGGCCCACCCTTCCCGGGGCGCATCGCTCACGATCGTCGGCTCGTCGTTCTCGACGGTTCGGCGGCAGTAGGTCCGTTCGATCGGGTCGGTCGCACCCGGCTGGATCGCGTCGTGGTCGCCGACTGCGGCGATAATCCGCTGTGTGCCGTCGTCGATCCGGGTGAGATACCCCAGCGGGTACTCGAGGTGGGTCGCCCCGATCTCGATCACCGTCTCGATCTTCGATTCGAGATCCGTGGTTTCGTCGGCGACCGCCGCATAGAGCGCTTCGAGCGTCTCGGCGGAGCGTTCGATCTGGTCCTCCAGGAGACACCGTCGCGTGACGTCCCGCTGGATCCCGACGAACTGTTGGAGGTTGCCGTCGGCGTCGGTGACCGGTGCGATAGTCTGGTGGGCCACGTACTCCTCGCCGGTTTTGGTTTCGTTGACGACCTCCTCCTCCCACACGTTGCCGTCGAGGATGGCGTCCCACAGGTCCCGATAGTAGGCCTCGTCGTGTGCGCCGGATTTGAGGATCCGCGGCGTCCGACCGACGGCCTCCGTGCGTGAGAAGCCGGTGAGCTCTTCGAAGGCCGGGTTGACGTACTCGATCGTCCCCGCGGTGTCGGTGATCAAGATTGCATCGGCGGCGTGCTCGACGGCGTTTCTGATACCGTCACGGGTCGGCAGCCGCTGGCGGTCGGCCAACACGTCGACCAGCCCGTCCACCAGCCGATCCGAGGCGTCCCCATCGACCGGAACGTAGTCGGTGACGCCCGCGGCCGTCGCCTCGCTGGCCAGTTGCTCCGACCCCTCAGCGGTCACCAACACGAACGGGAGCGTCGGAGCCCGGTCGCGGACGCGTGCCGAAAGCGAAATCCCATCGGTGTCGGGGAGTTCGTAGCGACTCACCACGCAGTCGGCCGCCGACAGCGACTCGACAAGCGCCCCGCCGCTTTCGACCCCGCGTACCTCGACCGGATCGAGCGCCGCTTCGAGCCGCGTGATCTCGTCATCACGTCGTCCGTCGTCACCGTCGACGTAGAGGACGGTCGCGCCGGTAGACGAATCGCCGACGGGCGGCGATCGGGCCCCGTGTGGCCGTCGATCCGAACGGTCCTTGCTCATCAGCTAGATTGTTCGGAAAGCGCGTGTTAAACATCAGTACGCTTCCCATCAGATGAGAATACAGTCCATCAGCATGGACTGTTCGGTCCACCGGATCCGCCGAGTCGGGTGGTCGGTTCGTCCTGCCGAGCCTGTCGGTG
Organism: Halohasta sp.; assembly: GCA_046482755.1. Taxonomy (GTDB): domain Archaea; phylum Halobacteriota; class Halobacteria; order Halobacteriales; family Haloferacaceae; genus Halohasta. Next base: position 24,923 of record JAWOEO010000343.1, read on the forward strand.
TCGGGACGACGCTCGCCGTTGGGACGAATCGATGCCGGAAAACCCTCGTCTGGGGGCTACTCCAGCAGCGATTCGCCGGTCATCTCCTCGGCGGGGTCGAGTTCCATCACCTCAAGCAGCGTCGGCGCGAGGTCACAGAGCGCGCCGCCCTCCCGAACGGTGTGGCCGCCGTCGTCGCCGTCTGGCGTGAGATAGATCACTGGCGCGGGGTTGAACGTGTGGGCCGTGTGGGGGTCGTCTGCGGTCCCCATATCGTCGGCGTTGCCGTGGTCGGCGGTGATCACTACGTGGCCACCGGCGTGGTGGATGGCCTCGACCAGTCGACTGAGATGTTCGTCGACGGCCTCGACGGCGGTGATTGCGGCCTCGTAGTCGCCGGTGTGGCCCACCATGTCGGGGTTGGCGTAGTTGCACACCAACAGCGCGGGGTCGTCGGACTCGATCACCGAGACCGCCGTATCGGTCACCTTCTCGGCGTGCATCTCGGGCTGGAGGTCGTAGGTCGGCACGTCGGGACTTTTGACGATCTCGCGGCGCTCGCCGTCGAACTTGACCTCCCGGCCCCCGTTGAGGAAGTAGGTCACGTGGGCGTACTTCTCGGATTCGGCGAGTCGGAGTTGGGTGAGGCCGGCATCGGCGACGATCTCGCCGAGGGTGTTTTCGGGCTGCTGTGGTGGGTAGGCCACCGGTAGATCGAACGTCTTGTCGTACTGGGTCATCGTGACCAGCCGGATCTCGGGTGGGTGGGTCGCGACGTCCCAGACAGGGTCGATATCCGCGAGCATCCGCACCAGTTGGCGGGCGCGGTCGGCCCGGAAGTTGAAGAAGACCACGGCGTCACCGTCCTCGAGGGCGGGACCGCCCTCGACCAGCGTCGGCTCGACGAACTCGTCGGTGTCGCCGCGCTCGTAGCTCGCCTCGACGGCCTCGACCGCGCTTTCAGCGGTATGATCGGCCTCACGGTCGACGATGGCGTCGTAGGCGCGGCCGGTCCGCTCCCAGTTCTGGTCGCGGTCCATCGCGTGATAGCGTCCGGTGACAGTGGCGATGTCGCCGGTCCCGTACTCCTCGACCAGTTCCGCCACGGATTCGAGATGACCCGCCCCGGAGTGAGGGGCCGTATCCCGGCCGTCGGTGAAAGCGTGGGTGACCGCGTCGACGCCACGATCGCCGGCGAGTTCGATCAGGGCTTCGAGGTGGCTGAGATCCGAGTGGACACCGCCGTCGCTGACCAGCCCCATGAAGTGGACCGCGCCCTCGTTGTCGGTTGCGTAGTCGAACGCGGAGTTCAGTGCCTCGTTCTCCCGAAAGCTGCCGTCGTCGATGGAGTCGGCGATCCGCGTGTAGGACTGTTTGACGACCCGACCCGCACCGATGTTGAGGTGGCCGACCTCGCTGTTGCCCATCTGGCCCTCCGGGAGGCCGACCGCCCGGCTGTGGGTCGTGAGCGTGCCGAACGCGCCCGTCTCGCGGAGCCGATCGAACGTCGGTGTGTCGGCGGCCCGAACGGCATCGAGATGGTCGTGGTCGCCGAGTCCCCAGCCGTCGAGTACGATAAGTGCGCCTTTCATACGTGGGTGTCGCCGCCCCGGCTAATTACGCTTTGTGTCAGCGGTCGGCCTCGTAGTATGTGGGATACCTCAACGGTCTCCGAGAGGATCCAATCAAACCGACAGAAGGCGCGACGGTCGACTCGACGTGTCGACGGTCTGACCCACGTGGTAGACAACGTTTTATTTGCGCTCACGTAATCCCGGGTATGGATTCGGCGGTACTCTTGGATCTCCTCGGCAACGAGAACCGTCGACGGATCCTCCGGCTGCTCTCCCAGAAACCCTGTTATGTCACCGAGATCAGCGACTACCTCGGGGTGAGCCCGAAGGCGGTCATCGACCACCTCCGCAAGCTGGAGGAGGCGGGGCTGATCGAGAGCCGGACCGACGACCAGCGCCGGAAATACTTCCACATCACCCGGAGCCTCCGACTGGAGGTCGACGTCTCGCCGCACAGTTTCGGCGCGAAAAGCGCCTACCCGGCGAGTTCGACGCTGGATATGTCCGGTCGGTGTCCGCATCTCTCGCTCGACGAGGTGGTCACCAACGGCTGTGGGCCGGCCGAGGGCGACCACGCCGACCGGGCCGAAAGCGGCGGTCGCGACATCGAGGAACTGGCCGCGGAGTTCGGCCGGCTCCAGTCGCTCGACCGGGAGCTGTCGCTGGCCCAGCGGTGGGTCCACGGCCGGCTCACCGAGACACTGGACGAACTGACCGACCGCACCGGGATCGACGCCGACGGCCGCTTTTATGCCAAGATTCTGGCCGCCGTCGTCGAGGGCGACGGCTCGACCGAGGCCATCGAAACGGCGTTGAACGCCCCGCCGGAGGCCGTCGACCAGGCACTCGGTCGACTCGCCGAAGCCGGCATCCTGCGCCGCGACGGCGGGCAGTGGACGATCCGCGGCTGACTACGCCGTCCCGTTGGCGAGCGTCGGGGCCGTCGAGACGTCGACGGTCGGCACGGCTCGCCAGCGGATGCTCCCGTCGGCGGCGAGACGTCGACGGCGCTTCATACGCGGCCTCTCTCCGGCCCCGGTAACTATCTTCTGGTGACAGGACAGCAGCCGACGAAAACGAGTCAGATCTCTTGGGTCAACCCATCGCGGAGATCCCGGCCGAAGTAGTGGCCGAGGAGGGCGACGACCACACCGAGACCGACGCCGACGCCGCCGAAGGCGAGGCCGTACTCCCTGAAAAACCGCATCCCGACCGGCAGGACGCCGGTCGTCAGCAGGCTCGCCGCGAAGCTCAGCCCGACGATCCCGCCGCCAGCGAGTGCGGTCTCCAGATACCGTCGCTCGCTGGCCACGAGGCCGATGACGAACGTCGCGACGAACAACCCACCCAGCGAGCCGAGCGTCCCGATAAACGGGATCGCACCGCCGCCGACCACGCCGACGGCGATCAGGACCGCCGACAGCAAAAACGTCTTGAGCGAAAACAGACCCGCGAGTCGACCAGTCGAATCGTCGCCCTCGCCGACGGCTTCGGTGTCTGACCCCGAGCGATCGGTGGCCACCTCGTCGCTTCGGATGTCATCGTCGACGATCTCGTCGAGAACCTCCTCGTCGGAACGCGCCATAGTCGCCTTTCGCGGGCCGGATGTATGGCTGTTGTGCCCCGGTCGACGGCGAGTGCCGGCTCGAAAGGGTGGTTTCAAGTCGGCCGCTGGGCAAGCCCTCGGTATGAATCCAGGGGACCGAATCCGTGTCACCCACGCGGGCGTCGAAAACGAGGGCGTGTTGATGCCCTCCTCGACGGCCGACCACCTCGTACTGAAACTCGACGGCGGCTACAACATCGGCATCGACCGCGACGACGCCAGCGTCGACGTACTCGAAACCAACGTGTACGACGTCGGGGACGAGGACGAGCCGGACGACGACGGCGTCTCGGAGATCGAGTTCGACGACGACCTCCCAACGATCTCACTCATCTCGACCGGTGGGACGATCGCCTCGACGGTCGACTACCGCACCGGCGCAGTAACGGCACAGTTCACCGCCGAAGACGTGCTGCGGGCGGTCCCGGAACTCGCCGGACGCGCCAACTACCGGGGCCGGGTCGTCGCCAACATCCTCAGCGAGAACATGGATCCCTCGATCTGGCAGACCCTCGCCCGAGCGGTCCACGAGGAGATCGAGGCCGGCGCGGACGGCGTCGTCGTCATGCACGGCACCGACACGATGCAGTACTCCGCGTCGGTGCTCTCCTTCATGCTCGATACGCCCGTGCCGATCGTCTTCACCGGTAGCCAGCGATCCGCGGACCGACCCTCCTCCGATAACGTGATGAATGCCGTCTGTGCGGTCGAGGCCGCGAAACACGACTGCGCCGAGGTGCTGCTCTGCATGCACGCATCGGCCAGCGACGAGCAGTGTGCGCTCCACCGTGGGACCCGCGTCCGGAAGAACCACACCTCCAGACGGGATGCCTTCGAGACGGTCGGCAACAAGCCACTGGCCACAGTCGACTACGCCGCGGCCCGCGACGAGGGAAGCGAGGGCGCGACGGCCGCCGACGCCTTCGCGTTCAACCGCGAGTACGCCGAACGCGGCGCGGTCGACCTCGCGCTAAACGATGATCTCGACCCCGATGTCGAACTCGTGAAGTTCACCCCCGGCATGGATCCCGCCGCGTGGGACTACCTCGACGGCAAATCCGGTGTGGTCATCGAGGGGACTGGTCTCGGCCACGTCCACACCGACCTGATTCCGCGGATCGAGGAGTTGGTCGACGATGGGACGGTCGTCGCCATGACCAGCCAGTGTCTCGAAGGGCGGGTGTGTGATCGGGTCTACGACACCGGTCGGGACCTGCTCGATGCCGGCGTCGTCGAGGCCGGCGACACCCTCCCCGGCACAGCGAAGGTCAAACTCATGTGGGCACTGGCGAATCTCGACGACGCGGGCGAGGCGATGGGTCGCTCGCTGGCCGGCGAGATCACCGAAGAATCCCAGCCGTGGCAGTAGGCACTGCCGACTAGCCGCCGAACCACTGGGTTCTTGTTTCTCTCCGAAAAGTGGTAGCCATGGTCTCCTCCGCACCGTTCATCGTCTCGGTCTTCCTCGGCCGGCCGATTTTGGCCGTCATCTATCTGATCACGATCGGTGTCGCCCTCTGGCTGTTTCGTGACGCACTCCGCCGCGGTAAGTCGGTTATCGTCGCTGCTGGATGGGCCATCGGGAGTCTCGTCTTCCCGGCAGTTGTCCACTTCGCCTACCTGTATCTCCGGCTCAAAACCGAGGGCAGTGTAACTGAGCCACCGGTCGACGGTCCGAACTGACCTATAAGTAGTCGGCGGCTACCGTCCATTAACCGGGAGCATCACGACCGGGGTGTCGCTTTTGGCGAGCAGCGAGGTCCGGACACCGCCGGCAAGCAGGTCGAACCACGCGCTGCCGCCGCGGGAACAGAAGACGATCGCCGAGGCGTTCGCCGACTCGGCGGTCCCGATGATCGTCTCGGCGATCGGATCGCCACCACAGAGTTCGGTCTCGACGATCATCCCGTCGTCGTCAGCCAGCGACGTGAACCGGGCGAGGGCTTCCCGACCTCGCCGTGCTTCCTCGTCGGCTTCGTCGTCGCCGACTACGTGCATCACGAGCGGTCGACAGTCGGCCGGCGCTATGTGGTCGACCAGCGCCTCGTAGGTCGCCGCCGCGTCCTCGGCGTCGGCGATTGGGACGACCGGGGTTGTAAGTAGGTGGTCCCTACTCGGCATCTGTCTGTCCTCCCGTCGACAGCGACCGGTAGCGGTTGCTAGAGTCCATACCGAGGGTTCACTCACGACCGCCATATTTCTTTGCGAGTCATCCCTCGAACCCGTCGTCGACGATCGTCCGCAATCGATCGGTCGCGGCCGCGTCGAACCACAGACGGCGACGCCACCAAGGTCCCTTCCCGGAGTCGTTCGAGAGGTCGGTGACCAACCGGTTGGCGGTCGACCCGCTGTCGGACGTGCTGAGCGGGACTGCCCGGTCGAACAGCCGCGAGTCGTCGGTGCCAACCACCAGGACCTTCGCGTCGAAGGGGTCGCGCTTGCAGTGGGCGTTGGAGTCGACGCCGTGGGCCGCGAACTCGGTGAGCGACTCACAGGCCGCGGCATCGTAGACACGGTCGACCCGGAACTCGCCGATCAGATACGCACCCCAGTCGGGGGCGACCCAGTCGACGGGTGGGCCGGCGTCGATGCCGGCTGGGTGATCGTGGCGGGCCAGCGTTGCATAAAAATACAGCGAATCGCCCGGCTCCAGTTCCGCGAGCGGCCCGGCTTTCACTCCGTGTTCGTCGCCGTAGGTGTACCGCGAGCAGGTGGGATACTCCGCGAACTCGGGGTCGAGGTGGACTCGCCGGTCGCCGAGGGCGTCGTCGACCGAAACCGGGAGTGGATCGAGCTCGGCGAGCAGATCGCTGTAGGTTGGCACCGGTTTGGCGGTCGGCTCGCGTTCGGGGATCGGGAGATAGACGAAACGCCCATCGGGGTAAATCGGCCCGCGGACTCCCGGCAGGTTGGTGTTGGCGGCGACGTTGATCGCGATGCTTTCGGCCACGGTAGGCGGTGACTACTCGACGTTAGGCCGCTCTTGTGGCGGCTCGGCTCCCGGCGGTGATAGCGACCGCTGGAACTCGTCGAAGATCTCGATCTCGTCGTCGACCTCGAAGTCGATCTCGCGGTCGGCCTGTCGCCCGTCGAGTCGTCCGTCGCCGACCGGTTGGGCCGCCGACTCCCAGCCGGGTTTGATTTTGATGCTCTTGGCCGGCGTTCCGACGGCGACGTGGTGATCCGGTACGTCGCCTTGGACGACTGCCCGCGCGCCGACGATGGCGTCCTCACCGATCCGGCAGCCGGCCCGGACCATCGCGTCGTAAGTCACGCGAGCGTCGTCCTCGATGATGGTGTGGTAGTTCCGCACCGACGTCTGGTCGACGAGGTCGTGGTCGTGGCTGTAGAGGTGGACGCCGTCGGAGATCGACACCCGGTTGCCGATGGTGAGTTTGCCGCGGTCGTCGAGATGGACGTCGTCGTGAACGACGGTGTTGTCGCCGATAGCGATGTTGTGACCGTAGGTGAAGGTGATCCCCTTGAAAAAGCGGCAGTTCTCGCCGCACTCCTCGAAGAGGTGATCGGCGAGCATCCGGCGGAACTGGAGGGCGAACTCGACGTTGTCGGCCATCGGCGTCGCGTCGAACTGCCGCCAGAGCCACTGGAGGTGTTTGGATCGCTGGAACTTCTCCTCGTCCTTCTCGGCGTAGTATTCGGCTTCGACGGTCGCGTTACAGGGATCGTAGCCCTGGAGGCGAACTCTGGTCGCCGGCGAGACGGACTGCCCGGCCTGCCATGCCTCGTAGGCTTGCCTGTCGCCGAACAGATCGATGAGAACGTCCTCGACGACCGCGCAGGTCTCTTCGTCCGAGGAGAGTCGCTGGTCGACCTCGTCAATAAACCCCCGGACCCCCGCAGCCGCATCCGCGGGCAGAGACACGTGTCGCTTCGTCATTGTACAGGGAGAGGGCCGCGAATATATAAAGGAATTCGGTTGCGTGTG
>JAWOEO010000066.1:0-2977 GCA_046482755.1 Halohasta sp.
GCTTCTTGCGCTCGGTGATATCCCACACCACTCCCGCTGATCCGCGTATCTGTCCGTCTTCGTCGGTCAACATTCAAGTACGGCTACGACGGCCCGATCTACTGTACGGAGCCGACACGGGATCTGATGGGCCTCCTGCAGTTGGACTACCTCGACGTGGCGGCCAAAGAGGGCCGGACCCCACCCTACGATTCCGAGCAAGTTCGAGAGACGATCAAACACACCATCCCGCTCGAGTACGGCGACGTGACCGATATCGCTCCAGATGTGAAGATCACGTTCCACAACGCGGGCCACATCCTCGGCTCGGCGGTCACCCACTTCCACATCGGCGACGGGATGTACAACGTCGCCTTCTCGGGCGACATCCACTACACCGACACCCGGCTGTTCAACGGCGCGGTCAACGACTTCCCGAGAGTCGAGACGCTCGTCATGGAGTCGACCTACGGCGGTCGCAACGACTACCAGACCGATCAGGAGGACTCCGAGGAGAAACTGCTGGAAGTGATCAACGAGACCTACGACGAGGGCGGCAAAGTGTTGATTCCGGCCTTCGCCGTCGGTCGATCACAGGAGATCATGCTCGTCCTCGAAGAGGCGATGCGAACCGGCAAGATCCCCTCGATGCCGATCCACCTCGACGGGATGATCTGGGAGGCGACCGCGATCCACACCACCTACCCCGAGTACCTCCGTGACGACCTCCAGAACCGCATCTTCCACGACGACGAAAACCCCTTCCTCGCCGAAGAGTTCAACCACATCGACGCCGGCGAGGACGAACGGCAGGAGGTCGCCGACGGCGACCAGTGTATCATCCTTTCGACCTCCGGGATGGTCACCGGCGGCCCGATCATGTCGTGGCTCCGACATCTCGGTACCGACCCGGACTCGCGGCTCGTCTTCGTCGGCTACCAGGCCCAAGGAACGCTCGGCCGGCGGATCCAGAACGGCTGGGACGAGATTCCGGTCGGCGACAGCTACGGCGGCGGTCGGTCGAATACGCTCTCGCTGAAGATGGACGTCGCCACCGTCGACGGCTTCTCGGGCCACGCCGACCGGAAGGGACTGATGGACTTCGTCCGGACGATGAACCCGCGTCCCGAGAAGGTACTGTGTGTCCACGGCGACGAACGCTCGGTGCAGGACCTCTCGTCGGCGCTCTACCACGAGTTCAACATGCGGACGTTCGCGCCGAAGAACCTCGAAACGTTCCGATTCAAATAGCCAGCCGACCCGCCCGTCGGCCCTTCGGTTTGGTAGCGGTTCCGGTTACCGGAGTTCCTTCCACTCGACCCCGCACTCCGGACAGGTCCGCACCGAAAACACCTCGTCGGGATCGTTCTTCTTTTTCAACTGCTCGTCGCAGGCCGTACAGACGAGGCGGCCGTAGTTGTCCTTCTCGAGGGTCCCCTCACGCAGTCCTTTGCGGGTCGACTTCATAACTGACGGGTTGGAACGCCACAATAAAAACCTCTTGGCTGTCTGCGGCCGATAACGGCCCGCCGACATCGCCGAACCGAGGGGCATATACTCGCAGGGACCCAACAATTGCCAACCGATGGAGTACGTCCAAGAGCGGGTTACGACGCTCCACGACCTCCGGACACCGACGCCCGAGGCACCGACCGGCCGGGCAGCGGTCGTCGTGCCGATGACCGAACGGGAGTACGGTGGGCTGGCCGCCGAGGGGGTGCTCTCGGCGCTCGCGGCCGTCGACCCCCAGCGGGTCGTCGTCCCGCTCCGGGCCCCACCCGAGAAAGTCGGGCCGTTCCGCGAGTGGGTCGAGGGGTTCGACCTCCCGGTCGAGGTGCTGTGGTGCAGCGGGCCACGCGTCGACGAACTGTTGGCCGCCCACGGCCTCGATGGCGAGGGTGGCAAGGGGCGGGATGTCTGGCTTGCCCTCGGGCAGGTCCTCGATTCCGAGTACGTCGTCTGCCACGACGCCGACACCAAGACCTACGACCGGTGGTACGTGCCGCGACTCCTCTTCCCGCTGGACCACGGCCACGAGTTCGCCAAGGGGTACTACGCACGCGTCGAGAACAACGCGCTCTACGGGCGGCTCTTCCGGCTGTTTTATGCCCCGTTGGTTCGGGCGCTCGCCGCCGACAGCGACGCGGCGGTCCTCGCGTACCTCTCGGCGTTCCGGTATGCGCTGGCGGGGGAGTTCGCCGCCACCGGCGAGTTGGTTTCCCGGCTCCGCGTCCAGCGATCGTGGGGGCTCGAAATCGGGACGCTCGGCGACGCCTACGCCCACGCCGGCTTCGAGGGGACTGCACAGGTCGACCTCGGGGCCTACGAACACGACCACCGGGCGGTCGGCGGCCCGGCGGGGCTCTCGGAGATGAGCAGCGCGGTCGGCGACGCCCTCTTCCGAGTCGTGAGCGAACACGGCGTCGACCCCGACTACAGGGGCCTGCCCGACCGCTACCGATCGATCGCCGCCGAGTTCGTCGACCAGTACGCCGTCGACGCCGCCTACAACGGCCTCGACTACGACCGGGGCGACGAACTCGATCAGGTCGCCGCCTACAGCGAGACGATCACCGAGCCGAGCGCCGACACCCGGCTCCCGGCGTGGCGCGAGACCCCAGTCGACCCGGCGGCGGTCGCCGAAGCCGCCGCCGCCGACCTCGCAGCAGCGACCGAACAGTCGGCGGGGCCACCGGGAGAGCCCGGTGGGCTCGCAGATCGGACCGACCCATAGCCGATAGACCGATAGGGTCGCGTGATCGAGACGAGTGTATGTCGACCACACACGACGAGTTGGCGGGCGTCGTCGACCTCTTCGGCGCGTTGCGGCGGGCGGAGCGATCTTCGCGTTCACCCCGGCGTTCGACACGATCCTCGTGCCGCTTCTCGGACCGCCCGAGGCGGTGATCGAGCCGGCCCGGATCGGGCTGATGATCATGTTGCCGTGGACCTGGACGATCGCCTACCGGCGGTTCCACCAAGGGCTGCTGATCCGGTT
>JAWOEO010000072.1:0-5861 GCA_046482755.1 Halohasta sp.
CCGGTGAGATCACTGCGACGGTTTCGTTCCGGCTCCCCGATCGGCTCACCGAACTCACTCCGCAGCTCCCGGATGGTGTGACCGTCACCGAGACCAACGGGTTCACGCAGTCCGATGGGGACGACTACGCGTGGGACGGTCGGACCGAGAAACCCTCGATCACGTTCCGGGTCGGTGCTGACCAACTGACCGACGACGAGGGTCCGCTGGCCGAGGACGGCCAGTACCTGTTTACCGCCACTGACGAGTGGGCGCTGGTCCGGATCCCCTCGATCGGGGTCGGCTGGACCCAGACCGGCAGCGACGAACTCGTGATCGACCGCGAGACCGCCGTCGACGGGCCGGGCGTCGCCGGCGACCGAATGGCGTATCTCGGCGAGTACAGCGTCGTCCGCCGGACCGCTCACGGCCAGACGTTCCACCTCGTGATTCCGGAGGCCGCCGATCTCGCGGAGCCGCCGGAGGCGATCCTCGACTCGCTGAGCCACGCTTCGGACGCCCTGCGGGTCGGCGACCGCGACCGGGAGGTGTTGGTGATCGCCGCACCGACCGACGGGGTCGACTGGGGGGTTCGGGGTCTCCAGACCGGCGAGGCCGAGTTGTGGGTTCAAGACAGCGAGCGGCTCGACACGCCGACCAACGTCTGGGTCCACGAGTACGTCCACACCAGACAGGCCTTCGCCAACCGGACAACCCCCGAAACCCGGTGGCTCACCGAGGCGAGCGCGACCTACTACGCCGCCCTGCTGACCCTCGAGGACGACCGCATCGCCTTCGACGAGTTCCGGCGGGCCCTCGAACTGGGCGCGGCCGACCCCCAGTCGGCGTCGACGTTGAGCCAACCGGATAGCTGGCAGGCTGATGCCAACTACGGGAAGGGGTCGCTGGTCGTCGGCGACCTCGACCGGCGGATCCGGCTGTCGACCGATGGCGAGGCGTCGTTCGGAACCGTCTTCGGGTCGCTGAACCGCAACCGCGAGGAACTGACCGCCGAGAAGTTCGAGGCCGCCGTCGTGGCGGCTTCGACGGAGTCGGTGGGGGCGGCCGCGACCGACTACACGCGGACCGACGACACGCCTGCCGTCTGGTCGTCGACCGACCACGCCGAGGCCTTCGACCAGTCGCCGGCCCGCTTCGAGTTCCGACTTGCCGACGAGTCGGTCACCGTCGACGGGCCGGACCGAACCGAACCGCTGAACCGGACTGCTCCCAGAATCGTGGCCGGCGAGACCCTCGCCGTCGAGGTGGGCGTCGAGAACGTCGGCGGCACGGTCGGCGACTACGAACTCCCCTTCGGCGTCGGCAACGAGACGTCGACCGAACGCGGCCGACTCGCCCCCGGTGAGACCGCTAGCCACCGGTTTACCCATACCTTCGACGAGCCCGGACGGTACACCGTCGTCGCCGGCGACGACCGGATCGACCTGCGGGTCGAGTCGGCCGATCCGGCGGCCCCTGCTCCGTCCGATTCCGAGTCGTCGGATGGACCCGTTTCGGTCGACACGCCGGGCTTCGGCGTGATTCCCGCTGTTAGTGTGCTCCTACTACTAAGTCTGGCCGCCCGCCGGCTGGGGGATTAAAATGGTGCTTCGGGGCCCTCGTCTGGGGCCGTCGTCGCGGTCTCGATCTCGCCGTCCCACGCGGTGAGTCCGCCGTGCATGCTCTCGATGCGGGCGGTGTCGGTGCCCTCGTAGGAGGCGATGAGGCGGGCCGCCTGGATGCTCGATTCTCCGTGGGGACAGACGGTCACGACGTGGTCGGCACCGTCGAGCGAGTCGACGCGCTGGGGGAGTTCGGGAAACGGGATGTTCTCGCTGCCGGGGATGTGGCCCCGCCGGAAGGCCACCGGCGAGCGGATGTCGACGATCCGCGGTTCGTCGCTCGTCCCCAGCAGCGACTCGACCGCCGCGGGACTGATCTCGGCGTCCATACCCGTGGCTGCCGGCCGATCCGCATAAACCTCCCGAGTCTTCCACCGGCCGCGACAGTCCGGTCGACCGTTTTGTACAGTAGGAACGAGTGTTTGGTTTATCTGTGTATGAACGCACATTTATACGACTGTCGCCCGTGGTTTTCGATGGAGTGATCCCCCGTGTACGACACGATCGTTTATCCGACCGACGGGAGCAAAGGTGCAGACGCAGTGATCGACCACGCCCGCGATCTCGCGGGCCACTACGATGCGACGGTACACGTGCTGTTCGTCATCGACGCCGAGCACATCGAGTCGGGAATGGCCCCTCGACACGACGAGGAGGGCCGCCGAGTGACGGGGATGATGAAACGCGAGGAGGAACTCGCCGGCGAGGGCCACATGTCGCGGCACGACGATGGGCTGTTTGCGGCCCTCGAACAGCAGGGCCACGAGGTGACCGAGGCCATCGCCGAGCGGCTTCGGGACTCGGAGACCGAGGCCGTCCCGGTCGTCCGGGAGGGCGAACCCTACCGAGTAATCACCGACTACGCCGCCGACGTCGACGCCGACCTCATCGCTATGGGGACCCACGGCCGCCGGGGAGTCAGCCGGCAACTGATCGGCAGCGTCACCGAGAAGGTCGTCCGAACCGCCGAGACGCCGGTGTTGACGGTCCGAGCCGACGGGTGAGCCGCACTTCTATCCAACTGAACTGGACACTGCCTTTATATGACAGCCGTCTGAACTAGCCGTTGGGTGGTTCCAATGTACAATCACATCCTGTATCCAACCGACGGAAGCGAGGCCGCAGAAGCCACGATCGACCACATCGAAAGCCTTGCCGAGCAGTACGACGCCCGCGTGCACATCCTCTATGTCGTCGACTCCGACCACAGCAAGTCGTCGATGACGCTCAAACGGGACGCCGAGGGCAACTGGAAGACCGGCATGGTGAGCCGCGGGGTCGGCGAGGATCAGGGTGGCATGTCGAAGGACAAGGTCGACGTCCTCGAAGTGCTCGAACGCGAGGGCAACGAACTCGTCCAGGAGATCGCCGGCGAGCTGAGCCAGGAGGCGGGAATCAAGACCGCCACCGCCTGCAAGCGGGGCAAACCCCACCGCGTGATCTGTTCGTACGCCGCGGACAACGATATCGACCTCATCGTCATGGGAACCCACGGCCGTAGCGGCCTGAGCCGACAGCTGATCGGCAGTGTCACCGAAAAGGTCGTCCGGACCGCCGAGACGCCGGTGTTGACGGTTCGGCAGACCGAATAGCCTAGAGGACGCCCGCTTTTTCGGCGAGCAGCACGCCCTCGACGGTCGCGTCGTTCGTCGGCTGCTCGCGGGCAACCGCGACCGCTTCCTCGACTGGAACCGGCTCGGGGACCAGAAACTCGTTGCTGTCGAGCTCCCGGTCGACCGGCGAGAGGTCCTCGGCGACCACGAACCCACGGCGGTGTCGGAGCAGTCCGGTCGAACACCATAGCTCCTGTATGAGCGACGTCTCGGCGGGATCGAAGCCGGTTTCCTCCCGGAGTTCGCGGGCGGCCGCCTCACGGAAGGACTCGCCGGGCTCGACGATCCCCGCGGGTAGCTCCAGTTGTGTCTCCCGGACGGTCGGCCGGTACTGTTCGACGAACAGCAGTTGCCCGTCTGTCACCCCGAGGATCACTACCGCCGGCGCGAGTTCGGCCCAGTAGTAGCGCTTGGTCGAGCCGTCGGGCTGTTCGACCAGATCGTAGCCACCGGTGTACCAGCCGGTTTCGTACTCGGTGACCGACTCGATGACGGGCCACTCGGGGTCGGCGAGTTCGGCCACTGCGTGGCGATCACGCATCGTCGGCCTCCTCGCTGACGATAGTCACGTGATACCGGCCGCTGTCGTGGTCGATCACGACGCTCTCGCCGTCGTCACGGACGGCTTCGGGCTCTAGCTGCTGGAGGGCGTCGACCTCGTCGAACGGCGAGTGGGTGAACGTCGTCTTGAAGCCGCCGAGGCCGCGCTGGTAGCCGTCTGACCGGCCGTCATCGGCGGCCAGCGCCGCCGTCAGATACGGATACCGCTGCTCGCTGATCGATTCGGCGTCGACGGCCGCCCCACCGTCGTCGGTCGCCGTCGCTTCGAGGTAGTAGTACTCCCCCGAGCCGAGATAGCCCGGCAGTGCACCCAGCGCCAACAGCCCGACGACCAGCAGGCCGACGACCAGCAGGGCGTTCCGCATGATTCGACGCATACCACGCGTTGGCAGCGGCGTCGAATAGGGATTTCGACACCGGGTTTATGCCTCGGGCGGCCCTGCCGGCTCCATGGAGTTCCGGTTCGAGGTGGCGCTCTGCGGCTGGCTCGAGGCCCACACCGACTGGCTCGTCGCCCGCCAGCTCGGCGGCGCGGTCGCCGACCCTGCCAGCCGGATTGTCGACGTCTGTGGGTTGCGGCCGGGCCCGGAGTTCGACCGCCGGACCGCAATCACGAGCGAGACGATCCCGCCGCTGGCGATCGAAAGCGACGTCGGAGCCGGCGAGGCCGTCTTCTGGCGCGAAGCCTTCGACTGCAGCCCCGATCACGCCCGGAGCGTCGTCGACCGGGCGGTCGACTGCGGGTTTTTCCACGCCGAGCGCCGAAACGGCCGGCTGTACGTCCGGCAGACCACGCGGTATCCCGACTGGATCGGCGGGCTCGTCGGGATCGAAAACAAGCCCGATCTCTCGCGGCCGGGGGACCTCGACCGCCAGCTCCGGCTGGACGTCTCGCTGGGGCTGTTCGACGAGGTGATCTTGGCCACCGAGAGCTACGTCACCCGTGCCCACCTCAACCGGCTCCCCGAGGCGGTCGGCGTCTGGCGGTTCGACCCCGACGCCGGCGAGCGGACCGTGATCCGGGAGCCGACGCCGCTGTCGACCGGCGAGCCGGGGGCCGAACTCCGGGCCCAGCGGCCGCTCCGAACCGACGTCGAGTTCGTATCACCGGGGGAAAAACAGCGCCAGCGCCGCCGGATCGCCGAACGCGCCTACGGCAAGGGGTGGCGGAACTACGCGTTTCCCGGCTGTCGACACGCCACCGCGACCGACGACGGCCGGCCCTACTGCGGGTGGTTCGACCGCGTCATCGACCCGGCGACCGACTGCGGAGCCGACTGCGAGGCCTTCGAGCCGGCCGACCCGCCGGCGGTCGACGTCGAGGCGATCCGGGACCGCCGGGGGCCGTGGGTCGCCGAGCCGGAGGGCGTGGCCCGCACCCAGAGCGGCCTCGACCGGTTCGTCGACCCTTAGCGGTGTTCGGGGGTGACGACGAGGTCGATGTCGCCGGCGGCGTAGCTGAGTCGCACCGGGTGGCTGGTGTGGCGGGCGTGGGTCTCGGCCCAGCGTCGGGCCGGCCGCTCGTCGAGATAGGCGTCGGTGTCGGGACACTGCTCGCAGTCGACGATCCACGGCGAAACGTCGTCGGGGAAATGCCCCGTGTGCCGCTTGTGGTCGAGGGCGAACTGCTCGAAGGCCTGGTTACCGGCATACAGCGTTTCGAGTTCGTAGGTCAGCTCCCACGTCCGGTCGCAGCGTGAACAGCTGATCGTCGGGGTATCGTCGACCGGCTCGTCGAGCGCTGGCGGGGTTCGGTCGGTGTCGTCTGGCGGGGTCGGCACACCCACCACTACCAACCCCGAACGTATGTATGTATCCACCCGGTAGGATGTGGTTACTCGGACACAGGCGGAGCCGCCGCATCTGACACGGACCCGAAGCCATCACGATGCAAACCCGCCATAACACCTGTCGCCGCCCCCGTGGATGGGTGGCGTGCGATGGCAATTCAACAGCTCCAACAACACGACAGCGAGATCAGCGAGTGTATCGACAACTGTTCGGAGGCCGCCCAAGCCTGTGAGGTGTGTGCGGACGCCTGCGCCGAAGAAGGTGAGGAGATGGCGCGGTGTCTCCGGCTCTGTCG
>JAWOEO010000074.1:0-5034 GCA_046482755.1 Halohasta sp.
CCGGGCGATTTCGGCCTTCGAGGGCGAGGTGCTACTGGTTTCGTTTACCGGCGACTGGCATTTCACCGTCGAGCAGAGCGAACTGCTGGCCGAGGCGTTCCGAGCGGTCGACGTGCCGGTCGCCCACCACGTGGTCGACTCGGATCACGGCCACGATGCCTTCCTCGTCGAGCCCGAAAACGTCGCCCCGCCGGTCGCCGACTTCCTCGAAGCCGGCGTCGAGGGACGCGCGATCACCGACACGGCCGACGACGAGGACGACGGCGACGACGGCGATGCCGACTTCGCGCCGGTTCACTCCAGTCTGTTTTCGGGCTGAGCCGTCCGAGATAGCGGCAGACGTTTCGATAGCAGTGGTGTTTAGGTCCTCGGCAGTGCTTGGGAGCGATATGTCCGACGACCACGGATTCGAAACCCGAAGCCTACATGCCGGAACCGACCCCGACCCTGCGACGGGATCCCGGGCCCCGCCGATCCATCAGACGACCTCGTATGTCTTCGAGGATAGCGAGGACGCCGCCGCCCAGTTCGCCCTCGAAAAGCCGGGCCACATCTACTCGCGGCTGATGAACCCCACCGTGGGGAGCCTACAGGAGCGACTCGCCTCCCTCGAAGGTGGTGTCGGCGCGGTCGCCACCGCCTCCGGGATGGCCGCCTTCGATCTGACGACGTTCCTCCTGGCCGAGGCGGGCGACAACATCGTCTCGGCGTCGGCACTGTACGGCGGCACCTACACCTATCTCACCCACACCGTCGAGCGCCGCGGCGTCGAGACCCGGTTCGTCGACACCCTCGACTATGACGCCTACGCCGAAGCCATCGACGAGGACACGGCCTACGTCCACCTCGAAACGATCGGCAACCCCGCGCTTGTCACCCCCGACATCGAGCGCATCGCCGACATCGCCCACGACCACGACACGCCGCTGTTCGTCGACAACACCTTCGCCTCGCCAGCGCTCTGCCGCCCACTGGAACACGGCGCGGACCTCGTCTGGGAGTCGACGACCAAGTGGATCCACGGCGCAGGGTCGACGGTGGGTGGCGTCGTGGTCGACGGCGGTTCGTTCGACTGGGCCGAACACGCCGACAAATACCCCGAGATCGGCGCGGCCAACCCGGCCTACCATGGCGTCAACTTCGCCGAGACCTTCGGGGATGCGGCCTTCACCTACGCCGGGATCGCCCGCGGGCTCCGGGATCTCGGCAACCAGCAGTCGCCGTTCGACGCGTGGGTCACCATGCAGAAACTCGAAACCCTGCCGATGCGGATGGATCGCCACTGCGAGAACGCCCAGGTGGTCGCCGAATTCCTGGAGGCCCACGACGAGGTCTCGTGGGTCAACTACCCCGGCTTAGAGAGCCACGAAACCCACGAGGAAGCCACCACGTATCTCGATGGGGGGTACGGCGGCATGATCTCCTTCGGACTCGAAGCGGGGTATGACGCCGCCCAGGGCACCGTCGAGTCGACCGAACTCGCCTCGCTGCTGGCCAACGTGGGCGACGCCAAGACCCTCATTATTCACCCGGCGTCGACCACCCACCAGCAACTCGGCGAGGAGGAGAAGCTCTCGGCGGGCGTCACCGACGATCTGGTGCGGCTGTCGGTCGGCATCGAGGACCCACAGGACATCATCGACGATCTCGGGCAGGCGATCGAGCAGTCCAGCTAATTATCGAGGAGGGAGCGGCGGTCGGACCGACGGTTCGACCACACACTGTCGTCGACAACTAGCGCTGACGGCCTCGAACCGACGGTGAGCGCCGGTTTCGGGCTATCACATTCGATAACCCAACAGATATGTTTATATCAACCATTATAGTACCGGATCTCACAGTTATGTCCCGACCGCGCACCGAGAAATCCCCCTACAGTACGAACATACGTACATTCATTCGATCTATGCCGGACGGGACCCGGGTAACCGAGGCCGCCTTCCGGAAGCGACACCGCATGATCCTGCTCACGATCGGCCTGCTGCTGCCGCTGCTGTTTCTCATCAGCCGTTTCAGTGGCGTCCACGGACTGACCGGGGCCGAACTCCCCGAGATCCCGCTTGTCAACTCCGTCATCGCGGTCGGGGTGATCGGGGTGGTTGTCGGTGTCGCCGCCGTCCAGTCGCTGCCGCGACGGGTCAGGTCGACGCTTTCGGCGTTCGGCTTCATGACCTGTGCGGCGGTCCTCGCCTACGTGTCGGGCGGGTTCATCGAGGCCCACTTCCTGTACTTCGTCGGTATCGGTTTCGTCGCGCTCTACGAGGACTGGGTGCCGTTCGCGGCCTCGATCGGCTACGTCGCCTTCCAGCACAGCGTCTTCGGCCTGCTGGGCCACATCACGGTGTACAACCACCCCGCGGCGGTAGCGAACCCGGTCATGTGGGGCGTGATTCATGCGGTGTTCGTCGCCGCGTTGGCGATCGCGATCCTCTTTCACTGGCAGTCACTGGAGTCCACCCACAGCGACCTCGACGACCGGGTCGACGACATCGAGGCGCTCGAAGCGAAACAGCGGGAAGTCACACAGGCCCGACAGGAGGCCGAAGCCCAGCGGAAACAGGCCGACGCCCAGCGCGACGAGATCGAACGGCTCAACGAGTCGCTTCGGGAGGAAGCCAGCGTGATGGCCGAGGCCCTCGCGGCGGTCGCCCGCCGCGATCTCACCGTCGACCCACCGAAAGACAGCGAGATCGACGCGATGAACCGTGTCGGCAGCGCCTACACCGAGATGACGAGCGATCTCTCGGCGGTCGTCGCCGACCTCCGGCGGTTCGCCGAGACGGTCCAGCAGACCACCGACTCCGTACAGACCCGCGCCGAAAGGCTCGAACAGAGCCAGCGCGAGCAGGCGGCGTCGGTCCGCGCCGTCGCCGACGAACTCCGCGAGCAGGTCGACGAACTCGTCTCGGCGAGCGACGAGATGAGTACCCTCTCGGCGATGATCGAGGAGATCGCCTCGGCCACCGAGGAGGTTTCGGGGGAGTCGACCCGTGTCGCCGAGGTCACCGCCGACGGCAACACCGAGATGCAGGCGGCAATCGAGACCATCGAGGACGTCGACGCCCACATCAACGCCCTGGTCGAACTCATCGAAACCATGGACGAGCGGATGGATTCGGTCGCCGGCGCGACGTCGCTCATCGACGATATCGCGGACCAAACGAACATCCTCGCGTTGAACGCCAGCATCGAAGCCGCCCGCGCTGGCGGTGAGGGCGGCACCGGGGGCAGCGGGTTCGCCGTCGTCGCCGACGAGGTGAAACTACTCGCCGACCAGACCCAGAACCACTCGTCGACGATCCGCTCGGACGTCGATCAAACCCTCGCGGACGTGAAGGGCGTCCGTGACGATATCGGCGATCTCAGGGGGTTGATCGACGACAGTCGCGTGACGACCGTCGACGCCGGATCGGTGTTCGAGGACGTCAACGGATCGATGTCGGAACTCGACACCTCGATGGAGGAGATCGCCGGCGCGACCGACGACGGCGCGGCAACGACCGAGGAGGTGAGCCAAGCGATCATCACGGTCGCCGACGGAGCCCGAGGAATCGCCGAACGGAGCGAGACCGCCGCCGCCCTCTCGGAGGAGACCGCCGATTCGATCGCCGCCATCAGCGACGAACTGGCTGCCCTCGGCGGGCAAACCGGAACGCTCCGGACGGAACTCGACCGGTTCGTGACCCGTCGTCGGGAGGCCGACGTCGCCGGGTCGGGATCAACGCCGGCGCGTGTCGACGGCGGCACCCACGAGTAGCTCACTTGTCGGACAGCAGCGAAAAGACACCCGCTCCCGGCGATCGTACAATCCTGCGTTTGGACCCAGTCGACGACCGCCTTACTCCCAAGAGAAGCTCAACCGCTGGCCGCCGCGACGGCCGCGAGAAGCGACCCGATGGACGACCGTGTCGACCACGACGGACTCGGGGAGCCGTTCGACCAGCGTCATCACCCGAGCCCGACAGCCGGGTTCGATCTCGACCGACCGGGTGTGACAGCCGGGACCGAGCCGCGAGGGATCCAGCGTGAGATGCGCGCCGCGGTAGGTGTAGCCGTCGCTGCCGATAAACGAGGTCCGGTTGGGATCCCACCGAACCGGCCGGTTGCTGGTGTTTTCGATGTCGAACAGGGCGCTCGACCGGGTGTCGCCGTCCGTGTGGGGGCCGAGTTGGTGTCGGTAGACGAAGGCGTCGACGGCGACCTGTGGGACGCCGAGGAGCGTCACCGAAAGCACGTCGGTCGAAACCGTCACCGGCTGGCCGAACTCGGCGTCGAGCCGGCCGGCGAGCCGATCGGCCGAGTCGACGGGTGACTGCTGGGCGGCCGGTTGCGGGGTCGACCGCTCGGCGGCCCGCGCCGGCGGCCCGGATGTGCCCGTGTCCGGACGTTGCGTCGACCGGCTGGAGGTTCCGGGGGGACCGCACGATGTGTTATCGAATACCATAACTGACAATCACTCAGGCAGTACATTACCTTTTTGTCACATTGTTGGCTGGTTCGCAGGCCGAACACGACGAAACGGGCCCGTAGAGCAGTAGGTGCTCCCACACCGGCCGTTGCAGACGGAGCCCGGTCGACCGTGTGCCCAGCAGTCGAGCCGGGGGTGGGCCGGCAACGGACCGAATCAGACGATCTGCTCGCCGTCGTCGTCGTAGCGTTCGATGGCGTCGGTAGCTGGCAGGAATCAGTAGACAGCAACCACCAGCAGGCTTTTAGAAACAGCAGCACAATCGGGGTATATGAGCCTCACCAGCGACGAGTTCTACGAGTTCGTCACAACGGACCCGGACGACGACGAAGAGGTTCCACTGGGTGATGCGCTTGCTGCGGTCGCTGTCGACATCGAAGTCGACCCGGTCGAGGCGGTTCGTGACGTTCGCGAGCGGACATGACGCTACTGCTTGATACGAACATCCTTATTGCAGCAGTTACAGGCGATAGCGACCGCTCCGAGGAAGCAGTCGACCTGCTCAACGAGGCTGTAGAGCCCTACGTCTCGGTGCTCAGCCTGATGGAACTCAGAACCGTTCTCGC
>JAWOEO010000156.1:0-4452 GCA_046482755.1 Halohasta sp.
ACCTGACGCGCCTTCTGTCCGAGATCCAGCCCGACGAGATCTATAACCTTGGCGCGCAAAGCCATGTCGCCGTCAGCTTCGAGGCGCCGGAGTACACGGCGGATGTCGATGCCATTGGCACGCTGCGCCTGCTCGAGGCGATGCGCTTTCTGGGGATGGAGAAGAGCTGCCGTTTCTACCATCCGCGTAGCCACCCTGTTCGGTGAGCCACTCGTGGGCCGCCTCGTGGTGGCCCGTCTCCCGGCCGACCGCCGCGGCGACTCCTGCCATCGTCAGATCGTCGGGGGTCGGTCCCAGTCCGCCGGTAACGATCACCGCGTCGTATTCGGCGTGGTACTCGTTGACGACGCGGGCGATGTCCGCGATTCGGTCGGGGAGGGTGGTGATCCGGTCGACCGTACAGCCGCGGGCGGTGAGTCGCTCGGCGAGCCACGTCGCGTTGGTGTCGACCGTCCGTCCGGCCAGCAGTTCGTCACCGACGGTGACGATGGCGACGTTCATCGCTCCTCCTCCTCGTCGTCCTCGTCGCCGAGGCCCATCTGAACCCGGACCTCGTGGAGCCGGTCGATCTGCCGGCGGTAGTAGTAGAGCCCGCCGACGGCGATCAGCGACAGGAGCACCGCTGCGCCGCCGAAGACGTAGAGGTCGCGTTCGAGGTAGTACTGGACGAGGATCGTCTCGCCGGTGACCTCCTCCCAGCGGACGTGGACCCGGTTGTCGACCACCTCGGTTTCGGCGCCGCGGGGGACGGCGTTGCTAAAGAGGAAGAAGTCCATCCGGTAGTCCGGCGGCAACACGACCTCGTAGGAGCCCTCGACGTAGACCGGGAGGGTGAGCCGCCGGGGGGTCACCGGGGCCGAAAGCGCGAGTTGCCCCTCGGCATCGGGCACCGTCAGGTCGACCTCGTCGGTCGTCTGGTCGATCTCGCCGCCGCGCTCGCGGATCTCGGTGCCGTTGATGACGGTGCCGTTGTCGGCATACCGGAACCGCACCGCCGAGGCCTCGAGGGGTTCCTCGCGACCGAGGCCCGCGGGCGTGTAGAGCCGAAGCTCTTGGCTCGCGTTCACCCGGTAGACGGCCTGTACCTCGTCGGCCGTGTGGAGGGTGAGCCGGCCGTCGCGGTCGGTCTCCCAGTCGTAGGGTTCGGTCGGCTCGCGGTCGAGCCGCTCGTCGGAGATCTCGCCGCCGCCGGTGATGTATCCCAGACAGCCGGCGCTCACCGCCAGCAGCGCCACCAGCCCCACCGCGAGGCCGAGTCGCCGGTTCATCGCTCCTCCGTACCCGGGCCGGCTGCCACCGGCCGGCGTGGCTGACGTCCGTCTCGCCTCGGTCCCCCCGTGACCGCCCGGTCCTGTTGGCTGGGCATCCTACCTACGACTCTGCGGCCGTGGCCTGTTGAGCCTATCGCAACGCCCCGGCCACACCACCGATACCGCTGGCCCCCGAACCCCCAGTATGGCCCCCTCGCTGGAAACCCCCGTCGACATCGGCGGCTGTTCCCTCCGCAACCGGCTCTATCGCGCGCCACTGTTGGAGTGTGCCGGCAACGGCCCCGACGCGGTCGACACGTTGATCGCCGACCTCGAACCGGCCGCGGCGGCCGGAGCCGGCCTCGTCTGTCAGGGCGCGACGATCGTTCGCGGGTCCGGCGGCTGTGCCGCCCCGAACATGACCGCCGTCGACGACCCGGCGTTCGTCGACCGACTCTCGCGGCTCGTCGACGCGATCCACGCCCACGGCGCGGCGATTGCGATCCAACTCGAACACGGCGGGCTCCGCAGCATGGAGACGTGGCACCGCGGCTACCGGCGGGACCACCCCGACCTCCAACAGCTCGCGGTCTCACAGCCGCCGTGGCCGCTTCGGCTGGCCGATCGGCTGGGACTGCTCTCCTCCGATCCGCACGTCCTGTCGACCGACGAGGTGTACGACCTCGCGGCGGATTTCGGCCGCTCGGCGAAATGGGCCACGGAGGCTGGCTACGATATCGTCCACATCGCGGGCGCGAACATGGGGATCGTCCACCAGTTCTGCTCGCCCTTTTACAATCGGCGGGTCGACGAGTTCGGCGATGGGGTTCGGTTCCTGGAACTGCTCGCAAGCGAGATCCGCGAGCGGTGTGGCGACGTGCCGCTGATGACGAAGGTGCCGGCCGAATCCGCCACCCCGCCGGGAGTCGGCCCGCATCTCACCGCGGCCGACGCGGTGCGGATCTGCGAGCGCCTCGAGACGGCCGGCTTCGACGCCCTCGTTCCCGTCACTGGCTCGGTGATCTGGGATATGAGCATCATCAAAGGCGAGTTCCCCGACCGGGCGTGGGCCGACGACCGCTTCGCCGCGGGGTACGACAGCGCCTTCGGCGGGCCGCTGCGCCGTCGACTCGCCGCGGCGGCGACGTGGCTCGATTCGCAGCTATATGGGTTCGAGCCGGCGTGGAACAGCGGGCTGTGTCGACGCGTCCGCGAGCGCGTCGACGTGCCGGTGCTCGCCGAGGGCGGCATCCGCACGCGGGGGCAGATCGACGAGCTGCTCGGCTCCGACTGCGATCTGGTCGGGCTGGGTCGACCCTTCTACGCCGAGCCGCGGCTCCCGGCGCGGCTGCTCGATGGATCCCCCGAGACGGCGGTCGTCTGCGAGAACTGCAACAACTGCACGGTTCCGCAGGCCGCCGGCGAACCCGGCGTCTGCCGGACACCGGCGGTGTTGGCCGAGGCGGGTCGACTCCGGAAGGCAGGGGCCTATGACCGCCCGTCGTCGGGTGAATCGGCCAGCGAGTCGGTCGACGGCTCCGGCGAGGAGTCGACCGCAGACTCGGTCGACTGAGGCGGCGTCTGACGCGGCGAGCGGCTTTTATATATGCACCCGATCAGGAATGTATGGATCGGGCAACGACGTTCGTTACCGGGCTCTTCGGCGGGCTGGCGGCGGTGGCCGGCTGGCGCTACTATCGCTCGCGGGCTACCGAGACGGTCGACTACGAGGTCCGTCGGCTCGTCGACGGCATCGAGATCAGACGGTATCCGGCGGTCGTCGTCGCCGAAACCGTCGCCGAAACGGTCGCCGCGGCCCGGCGCCGACTCCGGCAGTACGCCGCCGGAGCCAACCGTTCGGGGACGGCGATTCCGGCTACGACACCGCTGCGGACTCAGTTTGGGCCGCTCGGCGTCCCTACCACCACCGGCGACACCGCGGCCGCACCGGTTCGGGTCGGGAGCTATCTCCCCTCGGAGTACGGCGCTGCGGCCGTGCCGGAGCCGACCGATCCGGCGGTGCTGCTCACCGTCGAGCCCTCCCGGACCGTCGCCGTCCGCCCGGTGCCGCTGGCTCGGCCGACCGATCGCGTCGACCGGGCGCGGTGGCACCTGCTCGATGCGGTCGGCCGCGAGGGGTTGGCCACGGTCGGCGAGCCGTTCGTCTTCAGCTACGACAACACCCTGCTGGGATCGCTGACCGGGCGGACCGAAGTCGGGGTCGGGATCGCCTAGGCCGTCGACAACGGAAGATATTCACCGTCCGGTCCGCCGATACCTAGACAGCTATGAGCGATGCGGATCCGAGCCGACGACGACTACTCTCGCTGGCCGGGAGTGCGGCCCTTGCCGGGCTCGCAGGCTGTGCTGGGACCCCGCCGGCGGCCGACCCCGACAACGCCGATACGGACTCCGGTGACACCGACACCGGCGACACAACCGACGATCCCGAAGCCCGCGTCTACCGCGAGGTCATCGAGTCGGTCCTGTTGGTTCAGACCGACGAGGGGGAGGGTACCGGCTTCATGATCGACGACACCCACGCGGTCACCAACGCCCACGTTGTCGGCGAGGCCGAGTCGACCTCGATCCGCTTTTCGGAGGGCCAGTGGACCACCGGCGAGGTCGTCGGCAGCGACCCACACAGCGATCTCGCGGCGATCGACATCGAGACCGTTCCGGAGTCGGCGACCCCGCTGTCGTTTATCGACGGCGAGACCGAGGTCGGTACGGACGTCATCGCCATCGGCAACCCGTTCAACTTCGACGGCAGCGTCACCGAGGGGATCGTCAGCGGCGTCGACCGGTCGATCCCCGCGCCGACCGGGTTTACGATCCCCGACGCGATCCAGACCGACGCGGCGGTCAACCCCGGCAACAGCGGCGGCCCGCTGATGTCCCTGGATGGCGAGGTGGTCGCGGTCATCAACTCCGGCGGCGGCGACAACCTCGGTTTCGGCGTGTCGGCCCGCCTCGCCCGGCGGGTCGTCCCCGAACTCATCGAGACCGGCGAGTACGAACACAGCTACATGGGTGTCTCCTTCACCAACGTCACTCCCGATGTCGCCGAGGCCAACGATCTCGCCGAGCCGCGGGGTCTGCTGGTCAGCGAGGTGGTCGACGGCGGGCCCGCCGAGGGTGTCCTCCAGCCCAGCGAGGAGTCGGCGGTGGTCGACGACACGGAGGTGCCTGTCGGCGGCGA
>JAWOEO010000166.1:0-5345 GCA_046482755.1 Halohasta sp.
GATCACCTCCCGAACCGACTCGGGCACACCCGTCTCACCCGCACGCGCCGACCCACCAGCGGCCTGCTCGCTCCGCATGACGGACCGCCGATTCTGGCGTTCGATATCTGTCGGTACCTCGGGTGGCCGGTCGGCCTGCCGATCGCGGAACGCCGCCATGTCCCGCGTTTTGCCCATAATTTCGGTCGGCATCCCCTCGTCGACCCACTCCTCGACGCGGCGTGTGCTGAACGTCGACTCGTGTCGGCGGAGCCGCTGGAGGGTCCGGCGGTCGGGGATCGACAGCCCGTAGTGGGCCTCGGCGGCCTCGATGCTCCGCGGGGCAGCAACCTGTCCCTCGTGCCGTGCCTGTGAGGAAGTCGACCACTCGGTCGACGTCTGCGTGTGGATGGCGTCGGCCGTCCCGTCGGCCTGCTGGCGTGAGTGTCGAAATTCCATGGCCTGAGTGATCTACGGACCTTCCCATCGTTTTCGTATAAATACTCTCGGAGCGGCGGCCCACTTCGCGGCTGGCTGTCCGGAGTCGGATCGGACCGGATCGGTGCGTGCCGGCGGGACGTCATCCGATCCGAAACGCTCAGTACCGTCGTTGCGCTACGGTCGACAATGACACGGGCCGGACTCCGGTACGCCGCGGGGGCGCTCGCGGTCGCAGTGGCGGCGATCCACATCTACTGGGGGTTCCCGCGGCTGGTGAGCCAGTTCCAAGCCGGGATCGTCCCCGATCCCCGCCCGGCGCTGTTCGTCCTCAGCGGCGTGGCCATCCTGTTGGGGCTCGCCCGGATCCTCGACGGCCACGACCCCGAGCCGTACTATCTGGCCGGCATCGGGCTCATGGCCGTCTATCTCGTCGGCTACGTCGGCTGGCACGCCTACGGCGGCCACGGCGGCTTTTTCTGGCCGTGGGCCCCCGAGCCGCTCGTTCACGACGAACCGGCAGCCATGGTCGTCATCGACCACCTGCTGTCGACGCCGCTGGATTTCGCCTCGAAGACGCTCGAACTCCTGTTGGCGGCCGTGTTGACCGCCCTCTATCGGGGCGACCCGCGGTCGACCGACGAGGAGATCGAGGCGATCGTCGGCAGTGACTAACGTTTTATATTCGATTCGTCCCAACCCGAATCGTAATGAATCATCAGCGCTGGCGGTCGACACGGAACGCGGGAGGCCAGCGGTGAGCCGACCGGACTCGTTGCTCGATCGGCTCCGCGAGTACGAAACGAACGTCATCGAGGACGTCGTGATGTCGGGGCTGATTTTCCTGACGATCTCGTATGCGTGGTCTGCTGCGCCGGCGGCGTGGCCACAGGTGATCTACTATGTCGCACTCGCCGTCGGGCTGTTCGGTTACTTCACATACGTCAGCCCGCCGCCAACTGACGCGGGGTGACCGCCGGGCAACTTGCCGGCGTTCGGGCGAAAGCCCGGTCAGCCGCCGGCCACAGTCGAACGGTTGAAACCGGTCGACCCTCTCTGTTGGCCATATGGTCGACCACGAACTCCGGAAGGAGGCCCACGACCTCGATGTGACCGTCTGGGTCGGCAAAAGCGGCATCGGCGCAGTGACTGACGAACTCAGCGACCAACTTGACGACAGAAAGCTGGTGAAAGTCAAATTCCTCCGGGCAGCCCGCGGCTCGCGGGACACCGAGGAACTGGCCGAAGAACTGGCCGAGCGGGTCGACGCCGAGTTGGTCGAGACCCGCGGTAACACCGCCGTGCTCACGTAAGCGGCGGCGATCTTCCTTCTTCTGCACTCACGGCGACCGACTACAGTTCGTTGGCGTCGACCCGACCGACGAGCCACCGCACCGCGCCGGCGACGCCGACTGCCGCGGCGACGTAGCCGCCGACGGCGGCGTAGGTGCCGGTTGTGGTGCTGTCGATCGCCAGTAGAGCGGCCACGTTCGCGGGGCTCCCGGGAAGGAACGACGCGCCCGCGAACAGCAGGAGCACGCCGACCGAGAACAGCAACTGCGCCGACCGGCGGTCGGCCGCCAGCAGCGACACTGTGACCGCGAAACCGACCACGACCACCGTGGCGGCGGTGACGAGCGTGAACAGCCACGCGCCGTTGGCGACCCCGACGCCGTTCAGCGAGAGCAACACCAGCCACGTCATCGCCTGTAGCGGCGCGATGGCGATCATGGCAAGGGCCTTGCCGTCGACGATCTGGACCAGCGACACCGGCGCGACCCGGAGCAACTCAAGGGTGCCGCGCTCGCTTTCCTCGGTGATGGAGTCGACGGTGATCGAGCCGCTGATGAACACCGGGAGGAACACCAGCAGTGGCAGGAGGACGGTGTAGGTGAAATCGAAGTAGGGGTTGCCGCCGCGCTCCGGCGGCAGTTCCAAGGGAACGACCTCCAGTGAGGCCGCCCGATCGGCCCGCTCGGCGCGTTCGAGCGCCCGGAGGGCCTCCTGGCTCTCGGAGACGACCAGCGTGGTCTGGATCGACCCCTCGGGGGCGGTCACCACCACCTCGATCCGGTCCTCGCGGTGGGTCGCCTCGAACACCGCCTGGGCCCGCCCCTCGTCGAAGGCCGCGAACGCCCCTGCGGTCGAGGTGTACTCGGTGGCATTGATCGCCTCGCGGTCGTCGACTGCCGCCAGCATCTCGTCGCTGGCGTCGCCGGTAACCGCGGCCTCGATCCCGTAGCCGTCGACGCTGCCGGGGTCGTACAGCGAGACCAGCCCGACGACCAGAAAGCCCGAGAAGCCGGCGACGAACAACTGGATCACCAGCGCCAGGACGATCGTCTTCTCCCGGCCGAGTACCCGCAGCTCCCGGCCGGCGATCGTGAGCCGCTGGCTCCGGAGCCGCTGGCGGAGGCCGCCGTCAGCCATAGAGGTTCACCACCCCGAAGTTGTAGGCGGCGTGCACCGCCGTCGCAACCGCCATCGCGACGAGATACCACCGCCAGTTCCGGCGCGCGCCGAGCGCCGAGATCGCCGCGGTCACCGTGTGCAACACCAGCGGCGCGAACAACAGCGCGAGCGTCGACGCCGGTGTCACCCCCGCGGGTGTCAGCGTCGCCTGCCCGAGGACGAGATCCGGGAGGCCGACCAGTTGGGCGATGGCGGTGAACTTCTCGCCGACGAAGAAGCCCAGCCCCGAGAGCCCCCCGAGGACGAGCGCGGTCCGGAGCGACCGGTCGAAGCGGTCGCGCTCGATGCCGGCGTAGATGTGGATACTCTTGGCCACTTCCTCGATCGCCGCGATGACGACCAATATCAGCGGCACCGAGAGTTCGATCGGCATGACGAACAGGACAGCGATCGCCAGCAGTTCGGCAACGAAGACGAAGGGGATCGTCAGCGCGGCGGCGACTGCGACCGATTTCGGCCCCCGAAGCCGGGCGTCGATGGCATCGAGGAACTTCAGGGGGACGGGCTTCTGGGTGAACATGTCCTCCTCGCGGTAGACGCCGACCCCGAGCAGAAAGAGGATCGCCGAGCCGAGATAGAACGACGACGTCGAAAAGAAGTACGCGCCGATCCCGACGGCCTCGCCCTGGAGCTCCATCACCACGAGTGTCAGCGGCGAGATCAGCGCGATCGGCGTCACGTTGGTGAAGATCGCGGGGACGAACACGTAGCTGGTCAGAAACACCGAGACGGTGACGGTGACGAACGTGAGTTCCTTGAACGAGCGGGCGAACATCGCGCCGACGAACGTCGACGACAGAAAGGCCAGCGCGATCGGGAGCACCGCCGCCACCGACAGCAGCCCACCCCCGACGCCGAGGCTGATCCCGGTAATGGCGACGACAGCCGCCAGCAGGTAGGGCAACGTCTTGCCGGCGACAATATCCAGTCGTTCGATCGGCGCGACCAACAGCAACTCGCCACGACGGTTGATCCGTTCGTTGAGGATCGTCCCGCCGTAGGCCTGAATGACGAAGTTCATCGGCACGAGGAAGACGAACGCCAACACCAGCGAGCTAAAGGGGAACGGCGGGCTGATCTCGGCGGGCGAGCCCTCGGTGGCCCCGCCGCCGAAGAGGCCGCCGAGCAGCGAGTCGTCGTCCGCCGCGCGGTCGACCCGCTCGCCGTCGGCCCCGTCGGGCACCTCGACGTCGACCGTCGACGGTTCGTCGGCCCCATCACTGGCGTCGTCCTCTTCGCCGCCGTCAGTGTCGCCCGACCCATCGTCGGTCCCGTCGGTCGACTCGCTGGCGTCTCCATCGCCGTCTGAATCGGTTCCGTCCGCCGAGCGGTTGGCCTCGACCCCGCCGGGAACGAGCGACTCCTGGCTGCGGTACTGGAGCCGGACCGACACCGGGTAGGCGGCCGTCGCGTTGGATTCGAGCGCCATCGTGCGGTCGTTGTAGCGCTGGACGGCCGCCCGGAACGCCGTCAGGGCCGCGGCCCCCTTCTCGGTCGGGGTGTGGGCGACCGAGACCGACGGCCCACCGCCCCCGAGACCGACGGTTCCGGATCCGCCGGCTGCGATCGTCGACCCGCTAACGTCCCGTGACTCGACCAGCAGATCGATCTCGCCGCGCTCCAGCCGGTCGACCGATGGCGGATGGGGGGCCAACGCGGCATGGCTCTCGACCACGCCGTAGTAGGGGCTGTCGGCGCTGATGCCCACCCGGTAGATGTCCTGGGTCGGCGAGAGGCCATCGAGGCCGCCGACCACACCCGCGGTGGCAATGGCCCCGGCCAGCGCCACCAGCAGGACGCCCGCGGCGATCGTCCGGCGGTCGAGCCCCAGCGAGCCGAGGCTGACCTCCCAGCGGGCGATCCGCCAGATCCGGCGGAGGCGCGTCCCGAGTTTCACCGTGGACCCTCCGTCGCCGCGGTGTCGTCGGTGGTCGCCCGGTCGTCGTCAGTCGCCGGCGAGTCGTCAGCAGCCGACGCGTCGGGGTCGGTCGCCGCTGCGGTCCGGGGGCCGGCCATCTGCCGGCCGGTGAGGTCCAAAAAGAGTTCTTCGAGGCTCGGCTCGTCGGTCCGGATATCGACCACGCGACCGCCGGCGGCGTCGGCGGTGTCCTGGAGGGCCTCGACGGCGTCCATCGAACCGACCTCCACCCGGTGTCGCCCCCCGTCGGCGGGCTGGGTCTCGGGGAGGTCGACGTCGGTGAAGACGTGGTAGGTGGTTTCGCCGTACTCCTCGCGGATGTCGGCGACGCTGCCGCGGGCGATGATCCGGCCCTCGTTCATGATGATCACCCGGTCGCAGACCGACTCGACGTGGTAGAGGTTGTGGGCGCTGAACAGCACGGTCTTGTCGTCGGCCCGAAGTTCGCGGGTGAACTCTAGGACCGAGTTCGTCGTCAGGGGGTCGAGTCCGCTTGCGGGTTCGTCGTAGACGAGCACGTCGGGATCGTTGATCAGCG
>JAWOEO010000276.1:0-3936 GCA_046482755.1 Halohasta sp.
GACCGGAATCCACTCGTCGGGCTCGAATACGTCCTCGACGCGCTCCCACCAGCCTATCGCGTGCTGGATCGCGTTGGGGTCGGGTCGGGATGTGTGGCCGGACTCGCTCGTTGCCACATAGGTTCCCTCAAGCAGGCCACGGTAGCCCAGCGTGATGCCGTCCCAGCCGGATGGCTCGCCGTTGATGATCGCCTCGGGTGCCTCGCGGTTCTCGATAAGGTGCCACGCGCCGCGGGAGGTCGATTCCTCGCCGACGACGCCCACAAACGAGGCCCCTGTTTCGACTGCAGCAATCGCCATCGCGGCGAGCGGGCCGGTGGCGTCGACGCTGCCGCGCCCCCAGAGTTCGGGACCCTCCTCTCCCTGCTTGATTTCCACTGGAATATCGCCGGGCACAGTGTCGATATGCGAGGTCAGCAGGACCGTATCGTCGCCCGGCGCGCGGACGTTGCCGATCTCGTCGAGCCACACTTCGCGGCCGTGGCCCTCGAAGAAGGCTGCCAGTGCCTCGGCAGCCTCGGTCTCGTTGCCCGACACCGAGGGAATCGAGACGAGTTCCGTCAGGAGTTTGCGGCCCTCGGTGTCGACTGCGGGGTGATCGAGCACCGCGTCGGCGTCGGTTCCGACCGCCATTAGGAGAGGGCCTCCGTCAGTGCGTCGACGACCATGTCGACGTGGGTTTTGTCGATGGTGAGCGGTGGCAGCAGCCGCACGACTGTCCGGCCCGCCGGGAGTGCCAACACCTGGTGGTCGAGTGCGAGTTCCCGCAGCACGCGGTTCGCACCGCGTTTCGTTTCGACACCGACCATCAGCCCGTTGCCGCGGACGTCACGAACCGGTAGGTCCTCGGCCTCGACGGCGGCCTCGATCTCGCTCATCATGTACTCGCCGATCTCGGCGGCGTGGGCTGGGATCTCCTCGTCGACGATCGTCGAGACGGTCGCGTGTGCCGCGGCCGAAATAACCGGGCCGCCGCTGAACGTCGAGGCATGCGAGCCGTAGTCCTCGGCGATCCAGTCCCGACAGAGCGTCGCGCCGATCGGGAGCCCGTTGCCGAGCCCCTTCGCACTCGTGACCATATCAGGCACCACGTCGGCCCACTCGGAGGCCCAGAGCGTGCCGGTTCGACCCATCCCGGTCTGTACCTCGTCGAAGATCAGCGCCGCCCCGCTGGTCGCGGTCTCGACGCGAACAGCCTGGAGGTACTCCTTGCGGCCGGGGTTGATCCCGCCTTCGCCCTGGACCGGTTCGATGATCACCGCGGCGGTCTCGTCGTCGACCGCTTCGGCCATCGCGTCGGGATCGCCGTACGGAACGAACTCCACGTCGCCGATCAGCGGCTCGTAGGGTTTCTTGTATTTGTCCTTCCAGGTGGTCGCCAGCGCGCCCATCGTCCGGCCGTGGAACCCGCGTTTGGTCGCGATGATCTTCGAGTTCCCCGTCGCGCTTCGGGCGAACTTCAGGGCCGCCTCGTTGGCTTCCGTCCCGGAGTTACAGAGCCACACCTTGTCGACCGTTTTCGGGGCCGTCTCGGCGAGCAGTTCGTACAGTTTCGTCCTGATCTCGACCGGGTAGGAGCCTTGGACGTAGGTGATCTTCGAGAGCTGGTCGCTGACAGCCGCTTGGACGGCTTCGTGGCCGTGACCCAGCGGGACACAGGCGTAGCTCGCGCCCATATCCAGATACTCGGTCCCATTGCTGTCGGTGACCGATGCGCCGTCACCGTCGACGATTTCGATCGGTTTCTCCGAAAAGATGAAACCGCTCATTGGTCTGCCTCCTGTGGTGCTTCGTCGTCCTCCAGGACGCTCCGGTGGATCGTCGTCCCGCTCCCACCGAGGGCGTCGGTCACTGGTGTGTCGCTGTTCGCATCGGCCACGGAGACGGCTGGCGAGCCGCCGTCGAGTGCTTCTGTCGCTGCCATCACTTTCTTTGTCATAAACCCTTCTGCTGCCGCCTCGACTGCCGCCAACTCCGCAGGCGTCGACGCCGACTCGATCAGCGTCTCCGGATCGTCCGGATCCTCGTAGATGCCGGTCACGTCGGTGAGCATGATAAGCGCACCGCCGACTGCGCCCGCGATTGCGGCCGCCGAGCGGTCGGCATCCGCGTTCACCGGCGTTACTGAGCCATCGTTGTTCTCGCCGAGCATTGGCACGCTCACGACCGGTGTATAGTTATCCGCCAACAAACCGGCCAGTAGGCCGTCGTTAACGTCGGTGATCTTCCCGGAATGGTCGCCGCGCTTGATCTTCTTTTTACCGTCTTCGAGCACGCGGACCGCGGACTTCCGAGGGCCGGTCAGCAGGCCGCCGTCGACACCCGACAGACCGAGGGCGTCGACGCCCGCATTCCGAAAGAGCGTCGTTAGCTCGGTGTTGAGCTTGCCGGCCATCACCATCTCGAAGACCTCGATCGTCTCCTCGTCGGTAAAGCGGCCGGTGACGCCGCCGGGCGTCTCGACGTAGGTCGGTTCGATGCCCATACGTTCGAGGGTGTCGTCGACCGCCGTCGAGCCGCCGTGGACGACGATCACG
The DNA here is from genome assembly GCA_046482755.1 of Halohasta sp. GTDB lineage: Archaea > Halobacteriota > Halobacteria > Halobacteriales > Haloferacaceae > Halohasta. The sequence continues at coordinate 2,538 of JAWOEO010000276.1, forward strand.
TCGCGGCCCTCGTCGACGAGGTCGGCGATGTCACCGACTGCACCTTCGGGGTCGACGGCTTTCGCGCCGCCGATCTTCACCACGACTGGGGGCCGTCGGCCACCGTCGGTCGCAAACTGGTTCACCTGTGTGGTGGCCGATTCGGTCGACTGGTCGTCTGCGCGCGGCTCGGAAATACGAACGTCACGCGCGTCTGTGGTGTATCCGGTCATAATGCGGTAACTAGTCGCTAACTGCGGTTAGGGAGCCCCTACCGGGTGCAGGCCGCTGAATTCGAGGCCTGCGGTTTCGTCGAGGCCAAGGACGACGTTCGTGCCGTGGGTCGCCTGTCCGGCCGAGCCCTTCATCATGTTGTCGATGGCCGAGAAGGCCACGATGCGTTTGTTCGAGGGGTCGAGTTCGAAGCCGACCTCGCCGATGTTGGTCCCGGCGACGGCCTTCGGTTCGGGGTAGCGGTAGACGCCACCGCCACCGGCGACGAGTCGCATGAACGGTTCGTCCTCGTAGCTGCCGCGGTAGGCCGTCCAGAGGTCACCCTTCGAGACGGGCTGGCCGGGGAAGACGTGGCAGGTCGCCGACGAGCCGCGGATCATGTCGACCGCGTGCACGGTAAACGACACTGAGACGCCGAGGAACTGCTCGATTTCGGCCTCGTGACGGTGGCTGATGGGTGCGTAGGGGCGAACAACCGCCGAGCGTTCGGGATGGCTCGAGGCCGCGCCGCCGCCTGCGCCGCCCTCAGAGGAGCCGACCTTGACGTCGACGACGATGTCTTCCCCGCCCTCCAGGATTCCGGCGTCGAACAGCGGTTTGAGACCGAGGATCGTCGAGGTGGCGTTGCAGCCGCCGCTCGCAACGAGATCCGCACCGGGCAGTTCGTCGCGAGTCAGTTCGGGCAGCGCGTACACACTTTTGTCGAGGTATTCGGGCGCGCTGTGGCCGTCATACCACTCCTCGTACTGTTCTGCCGTATTGAGACGGAAGTCCGCCGAGAGGTCGACGACGGTGTCGGCGTGCTCGTAGAAGGTGTCGATCTGTTCCATCGAGACGCCGTGGGGCGTCGCCGCGAAGATGACGTCGACCGATTCCAGGTCGTCCGGCGAACTGAATCTGAGATCCAGCTCCCGGAGGTTGGGATGGGAGTGGCCAACCGTCTTGTTGGCTTTCGACCGACTTGTGGCCTGCTTGTCTCGAACTTCCTGCTGTGGCAGGCCGCCTACGCCGAGCTCGTCTTCGTCGACACGCTGTGGCCGGACTTCGACCGTGACCAGCTCGCGCGCGCGGTCGCGACCTACCAGGCGCGGGATCGCCGGTTCGGCGTCGCGGTCGACAGCCCCGAGACCGGCGTCGACCCGCGTGACGACACGGCCGCGAGGGGCGGAGCCGTGGTCGACCGCCC
>JAWOEO010000279.1:0-3793 GCA_046482755.1 Halohasta sp.
TCCGCCCCAACCCACTTCTGACGGCACCACTGCGACGAGCGGAGCGTATGCGGAGCGAGGAGCCGGTGCCGTCTGCGTGGTTGTCGGCGGATTCGAAGCAGGGAGCGACCGAAGGAAGCGACTGAGGTTCGAATCCGGCCCAACATACCTACTCGGCAGTCCAACAGGAATATCCTGAATTTGGCGTGCTGAACGAGTACTCTCGACGCCGTCGACACCCGCTCAGTTCCCGCGCGTCTCGACGGCTCCCCATCCGTTGGTCGACCGCTCGATGACGCGGCGAACCATCGGGGCGAGCGACTCGTGGCCGAGGATGGCGAAGCCGACGACGACCACGCCGAAGCCGGTGAGCGTCGTCGCCGACACCGACTCACCCAGCAGGAGCCAGCCGCCGAGGGTGGCGACCACGGGGCTGACGTAGAACACCAGACTCGACCGGGTCGCCCCGATCTCGTCGACCAGCCCGAAGTAGTAGATGTAGGCGACCGCGCCGGCTAGCACGCTGAGGTAGCCCAGCGAGACGATCGCACCGAGCGTCCAGTCGACGGCGGCGACCGATTCGCCGGCCCGGAGGCTGAGGCCGTGGAGCAGCAGCGCACTGATCGGCAGTGCCCACGCCGTCCGGACGGTGCTCGACAGTCCGCTGTCGGCCCGGCGGATCAACACGGTCCCAAGCGCGAGGCTCACCGCGCCCACGAGGACGATCGCCGCTCCGCCGTCGACCGTTTGGGCGACCGTCGACGGCGAGATGTCGATCACGAGGCCGACGCCGACGAGTCCGACCAGCGTGCCGACCGCCCCGGCCGCCGAGAGGCGTTCGTCGGCCAGCAGCCCGCCGGCGAACAGCGGCGCGAAGATCGGGACGAGCGCGAAGACGATCGCGGCCACGCCGCTGGAGACCGATCCCTGTCCGACGAACAGCAGGCCGTTCGAGAGCCCGATCGCCAACGGCCCCGCCGCGAGGATAGCCGCGATGTCGCCGCGAGTCGTCGGGAGCCAGTCGGATCGCGGGGTCGACAGGACGACGTAGCCCAACAGCAGGACCGCCGCGATGTCGAACCGGAGGGCGACCAACAGCAGCGGCGGCACGTCCGCCTGCCCGGCTTTCGCCGCGACGAACGTCCCGCCGAAGAAGACACTCACGAGCAGAAACGACCACAGGGTCCGACGCTGACGGCTCACCGTCGACCTCCGGTCCGAACCCGGCGCAGCGTCCGTTTCTCGATTGTGTCGGTCATCAACTGAAGGAAGGGGCCACAGCCGTATAAATTAATTCAGTAAAAATTTCACTGGAAGAAATATGGGCTCGCGTCGACGATCGGTCGACGTCCGGAACACCCTCACGCCCCGACGCGATTTCATGGTGTGAAACGCGGACGAAACCCACTTCCATCGGCGGAGCCAACCGACCATATGGATCGGTCACTGGCGGAAATCGAGTTTCTCGCGCGCTCCGACAACCGGGTCGCGGTCCTCACGGAACTCGCCGACGGCCCCCGGAGCCGTCAGGAACTCGGGTCGTCGACCGGGGCCTCCCAGCCGACGCTCGGGCGCATCCTTCGTGATTTCGAGGACCGGTCGTGGGTCACCCGCCGGTCGGCGGGGTACGAACTGACGCCGACCGGCCGGCTCGTCGCCGAGGGGATCGCGGAGTTTTCGGCGGTCGTCGACACCGAACTGAAGCTCCGGGAGTTCGTCGAGTGGCTCCCGGCCGACGAGCTATCGTTCGACCTCCGACAGCTCCGGGATGCGACGGTTACCGTCCCGACTCGGACCCGGCCGGGCGCGCCGGTCGGCCGCGTGATCGAACTCCTCGGGCGGGCCGACGAGGTCACCGTGCTCTCGCACGCGTTCAACGACCGCATGCTCGAGGCGGTCACCGACTGGGTCGCATCCGGCGGCCGATTCGAGGGCGTGTTTTCGGCCGCGGCGATCGAGCCGGTCGCCGACGACGAGGCCCTCGCCGGGCTGCTCGGCCGACTCGTCGACGCCGAGGGGTCGACGATCCGGATCTACGAGGGGCCGGTCCCGCTGGCAGTTACCGTGACCGACGAGTTAGTGAGTCTACTGATCCGCGACGACGACGGCCGGCTGCAGGCGGCACTGGACACCGACAACGCGGTCGTCGCCGCATGGGCACGGGATTCCTACGAACGCTACCGCGCCGAGAGCCGACCACTCGATGCCGACGCGCTCGGTACTGACGACTGATTACGTCGACCGCAGCGCCGCCGGCAGCGTACCCGCGACCCGTTCCCAGACGACGATCACCGACGGTGTCACGAGGATCGACGCAAGGAAGGCGTAGCCGATCCCCAGCGCGATCAGGATGCCGAACTCCTGGATCAACGGGATCAGCGCGATCGCCAGCACACCGATCCCCGAGACGGTGGTCACCATGCTCCCGGTGAGCGCGCCGCCGGTCCCGGCGATCGTCGCGGCGAGTGCCTCGAAGACGGCCGCGGTTTCGAACTCGTCGACGAACCGGTGGACGAAATGCACCGTATAGTCGACGCCTAACCCGATCGAGATCGAGAGGATCGGCGCGTTGATCGGTGTCAACGGGATGCTGAGCAGCCGCATCGAGGCCAACAGCAGGCCGACGGTCACGAGGACCGGCACGAGGTTAAGCAGCCCATACACGGCCCGGCCTTCGAGTAACCGGTAGCTACCGACGAGTACGACCGCCGTGAGGCCGAAGGCGACGACGAGGCTCCGGATCGCCGACGAGAGGGTGGCGTTGATCACCTGCTGCTGGACGACCCGATCGCCGGTCGCGATCACCGACAGCGGCGACCGGGCGGCGACCGACTCGGCGTCTTCGACGACGCTTGCCGTATCGGCATCCGGGTCGACCGCGACGTCGACGCGGGCACTCTCGCGGTTGTCGGCGAGATAGCGGTCGGCCTCCTCGGCCCGCGGCGACTCGTCGAGTGCGTCGTAGACCACCCCGATGTTCCGGTCGGGAACCCCATTGCCGAGCCGGTCGTGTTGGGCGACCAGCCGGTCGAATTCCGGATCCGCCTCGCGCTGGCGCTCGATTACCGTCAGGATGCTCTCGGTGTCGGCCCGTCCGGCGCTCGTCTCGGCGAAGCTGTCGGGTGGATTACGGCCGAGCCGGTCGATCCGCTCCAAGGAGTCGTCCCGACGGACCGGCTGGTCGACGTAGAGCGTCACGCCGCCGCCGATCGGCTCGTCGAACTCGTCTTCGATCCAACTATTTCAGTAACTACATTTGTGCTTGATGGGATTAAATTAACTTCAATACTGCTATCACTATAACTATCAGTTACACCACCTTTTGAAGTAGATAAAGTTTGTGTTGATGATGACCCATCAAATGAAATACTTACATCATCATAATTATTGAAAAATGAGTTTAAACTTAATGATTGTGAAGATGTTCCAACAATATTAACATCAGATATTGAACTATATTGATTAGGTGGATTAGTTTCAGAATTTGTTACAACATTAAAGGTAGTTGATGCACTTCCTGCTGAATTACTAACTTCCACATCAAAATCTTCATTATAATCTTCATTTTCTCCATCAACATATATAGTAAATGTATCAGAAATGAAATTATAATCTAATTCAACAAAAATTTCATTACCACTATATATATCATTGTAATTACTACTATCATCAATATTTAGAACTCTTGTTGCGCTATCTGCTGGAAAAGTTAAAGTTACTTCACTAAAATCAGTAAATATTGAGTCTAATCCTCTTCCTTCACTTTCAGTTCCATCTATATTAATATTAGGAATACTTGCAAGTTGAGTTGGAG
>JAWOEO010000359.1:0-3212 GCA_046482755.1 Halohasta sp.
CCGAAGCTCGACCACAAGCCACAGAACGCAATTGAGTGGTACGTCAAAATCCCGCACCACGAGGACTACCACCTCTGGTTGCCCGCACAACCGAACCCCGAACAAAGGGAGTGGTTGGAAGCGTTGCACGCGGGAGACGCGAAGATGGGTGAGTGCCGGCTGTTCGACCGTGACGGCGAGTGGTACTTCCACATCGTCGCTACGCGCGACGTGGAGGAGCGAGAAACCAGTTCGGCGGAAACGCCGATTGGGGTAGACATCGGGGAAGCCTCTTTGTTAACGGTGTGTCACCGTGACGAGCGCGGCTCCCCGACTGCACCCAACCTCTGGAACGACGAAGGCAAGCGAGTCCGACAACTCCGTGAGACGTATTTCACGGCGACTCGACGCCTTCAGCAACGCGGAAGCGAACGTATCGCAGAGTCCTACGGCGACGAGTTGTGGCGACACATCGACCACATCCTCCACACGGTCACATCGGAGGTAGTCGCCTACGCCGACCAATTCGAGAACCCCGTACTGGTTCTGGAAGACTTGACGCACATCCGTGAGAACATGGACTACGGCGCGTTCATGAACCGCCGCCTCCACGGGTGGGGATTCGCCAAGATGCACGCCCAGATTCGCTACAAAGCGGCTGAGAAAGGGATTCGTGTGGAGACGGTGAATCCCGCGTACACCTCGAAGACGTGCCACTGTTGCGGAGAACAGGGCTACCGTCCGAAGCAGGCGACGTTCAAATGTTCCAACTCGGGGTGTTGGGTTTCGGAGTACCAAGCAGACGTTAACGCCGCGCTCAATATTGCAGACCGCTACCTCAGCGGAAAGAGTCACTCAAGAGAATACACGAGTGGCGATGACTCGGCTGAGGAAGGGGGACGTTTGACCGTCCCACAAGACAGACAAGCCGTTAACGAATCGCGTAGCGATTCGTTCGCAAACCAGAAATCTCCGATTTCTGGGGACGATGCTGACACCCAGCAAGAGACGCTTGGAACGTATGCGTCTTGAAACCTTAGGGCCGCGCTCGGCCTGAAATCCCATGGTGGGATTCCCGCGACTTTAGGCGCGGGAGGAGGTCAATGTCTCACTCGTCGTCGAAGACGACATCGAGGCCGTCGACGACCTCGAAATCACGGTCGTGCCTCACGAGTCGCCCGCCGCCAGCGCCGTCGATATCGTCGTAGGAGGTCGACCCGCTCCTCGCCGCGCGATCCGTCACCAGAAGACGTCCGACTCGTCATCCGGCTGCTTGGGTAGCGCGGTCAGACGGCCGCCGCCGCGAGACTGAATCCCACGTATCCGAGCAGACACGAGCCGACGAGTGCCGAGAGCCACGCCACGGCGGTGACCGTGATCTTCCGCACCGAGACCCCTTCGCTGCCGACGACGAGGCCGCTGCCGATGACACTCGAAATGATGATGTTGTTGAGCGAGATGGGAAACCCCAGCAGGATCCCCGTCTGGGTAATGACAAACGCGGGGACGAGCGCGGCGATCGACCGACGCGTGCCGAGATTGGAGTACTCGTTGGCGACCGCCTGGATGATGTTCGGCGCGCCGGTCCAGCCGCCGACCAGGAGGCCAGCGGCCCCGACCAGCGTGACGTTACGGGCGGTCAACATCGCCGACTCGCTGGCGATGGTGCTCAGCGGCCCGATGGCGAGGCCGACCTGACTGCCGCCGCTGGAGAAGGCGACCAGCCCGCCGAGGGCGATCAGGAACCGTCGGACGGCGATGTCGACCGACCGGCTCGTCTGCCAGCGAAGCACGAGGAAGACCCCGAGGCCACACAGGAGGCTGGTTGCGACCATCGCGAGGTCGTAGCTACCGGCGATCGTCGGGGTGGGACCCACCCAACCCGAGACAAGTCGTGCGATCGTCGGTCGACTCCCCGCGGCCACCGGGAGGGTCTCCAGGGTGACGTTGGCGACGACGACGCCGACGAGCCCGCCCAAGAGTGGGATCCCGAGCGTGTCGGGGACGTCATCGCGGCGGAGGGTCGCGGCCGTGAGGTAGGCGATCGATGCGCCGGTCGGCGGGACGAGCACCCAAAAGAGGGCCAGCTCGCGGTAGGTGCCGAACGCCGGGTCGCCGCCGAGTGCGAGGCCGACGCCGATCACCGCCCCGGTCGTGGCGAAGGCGGCGGGGATCGGGTAGCTGGTGGCCACGCCGACGGCGATGAACCCCGCGGCGATCAGCAGCCCGACGGCGACCGCCAGCGGCGTCAGCGACGCGCCAGCGATGAGGTCGTTTCCGACGGTTTCGGAGACGCTGCCGCCCTGGAGGATCGCGCCCGCGGCCGCGAGTATCCCGACCAAAAACGCCGCCCGCATCACCGTGAGCGCGTCGGCCCCGACCGCCGGAGCCAACGGCGGCGAGGTGCTGCTGGCCCCCAGGGCCCACGCCAGCGAGACGCTCGCGAGAAAGGCGACTCCGAGGAGTGCCAGCGTCGACATTCGTTTTGGAACTCACTGTTCGTCGCCCAATAACGTACCGCTCTCGGTTATGTTTGGTAGGTGATGAGTATAGGTCGATTCCGTCTCGGGTTTAGGTGGTGTCTCTTACCACTAGTCGCTGTGTACGTTTTGCGGATCAGAAGCTGACCTCTGAACTCATAGGGATCATCATCGACAGGTGCCACCCCATCTCAGCACGGTCCGTTCGTCATCGGCCAGTCGACCCTACACCCAACACCCCAAAGACGGTTTCCATCGGGTCGACTCGCCTTTTTATGTAGCCTCCCTCTAGCAAAGCCATGCCTGCGTCACCACCGGCGCCACCCGCTCGGGTGGCGCTCCCGCGAACAGGAGTTTGCGACGCGGCGACCGGTCGTCTTCGCTCTCCAGCCTGAACAGGCCCTTGACGCCGGCCGGTCCGCCCAGCGCGTCCTCCTGATAAACGCGGAACGACGGTATGTCCTGCGCGTTCATTCGACAGGCCGCCACGACGTGGAGGCTGGTCGGCATGCCCGCGTCCGGGGTGGACCGGGGTTGGTGTGAGGTGCAGTCGAACAGCACGGCCTGGGGGTTGTAGCCCCGGTCGGCCATCAGGTTATGCAACTCCTTGGCGCCGTGCCGCTGGAGCAGGCTGCATGCGGGCAGGTTCTCCACGGCCTCCTCGGGCGCGCGACCGAAGTAACGCCACCCCAACTGCTGCGCCAGCCCGGCCATGCCCCGACGTCGCCGGTCCGCCGGATCGGCGGATGACTT
>JAWOEO010000095.1:0-3852 GCA_046482755.1 Halohasta sp.
TCCCGCTGAGCCTGGCGATGTTCTTCACGACACACAAGGCCGTGCGCTGGCCCTACACCATCTGGATGGCGGTCACCATCGGCGTCGGCCTGCTCGGAGCCGCGTACCACCTGTTCTACAACGCAGGTGACTTGGGCGTCAGCGTGTTCTCCATCTCCGGCTTCATCGAAGCCTTCACCGACCCGTTCCGCCCCGTCCTCGCCGCCCTCGCCCACGTCAACGTGGGTGCCGTCGGACTGGTCGTGGGTCTCACGATCGAGGACTGACCCCGAACGCTCGGGTTTCGCCCGTGCGACCGCCCCCCTAGTACGACCTATGACCGACCTCGCCCCACTCCGAAAGGACCACCGCATGCAGAAACTCCTCGGAACGCTCGGCACTGATCGCGGTGTCGTCGAGGAAGGCTTGGTCGACGCCCGCGATAATCGGTGAGTCGTGGGCGGTCTGTTCGGGGTTAGCCTTGCCAGTCAACGTCGACTGGGTCGATTCCGTCGCGTCGGCTGGCCCGGTCGACTGTATGACGGCGGCCGGATCGAACGGGAGCCGGTCGATGAACTCGGCATCGGCAGCAACAGTCCGCTGGAGGATCTCCATCTCGTCGCGAGACAATGAGGGATCGGGAACGAGATCGGGGCGGAGGGGAGTCACGCTAGAACCGACCGCGGCCGGGACCGCCCATGCCGCCGCCCGGACCACCCGGCCCGCCGCCGAGGCGGAACCGGTTTTGGGTGCGGATGTTCTGGGTCTGTTTGACGTACTGGCCGTAGGCGAGGCCGACAAACAGGCCGACGAGGTGGGCCCCGTGGGCGATGCCGCCACCACCGGCCTGGCCGGTCCCGATAAAGAAGACGCTCACCGCGGCGGTGCCGAGGGTGAGCAGCCAGATCGGCGCGGGGAAGATGAAGTAGATCAACACCTTGAGCTTGGGATTGAGGACGGTTAGCACGCCCATGATCGCCAGTGCCGCACCGCTGGCTCCGAGGACCCCCGGCGTCGCAGGGGTGACCGTCGTTTCGAAGATGGTGAAGGCGGTCTGGCTCAGCCCGGCGAGGACGCCGCTGACGATGAACAGCAGGGCGAACTTCTTCGAGCCGACGTATCGCTCGACCAGCGGGCCGAAAAAGAAGATCACCATGCTGTTGAACACGATGTGGAGGAAGTTGCCCGGCGAGTGGGCGAACACCGAGGTGACCCACGTCCAGACGTACTCGGGGAAGGCGGGCCGCAAGACGAACAGCGTCTGGTGGAGGCCTGCCCCGCCGACAAGGATGGTCAGCCACTGCAGGATGAACGTGACCCACATCAGCGCCAGCATGGTGTAGGCCATGTTGCCGCGGAAGTAGCCCAGCGGCCCACCCGTGCCGGCGAGTTTGTCGACCATCCCCTTGGCTTTCGAAGTCCGGCCGCCGGTGTCGACCGAGTCGTCGAAGCCGCTATCGAAGACGCCGCCGGGGTCGTTCCAGTCGTCGAGCCCCGGACAGTCGTGGTTCTCGGGGAGCCGGTGGTCCGCACAGAAGGTTTGGCCACATCGTCGGCACTGGTACGGCATGTTTTCGTCGACGCCACACTCGTCGCATCTCGCCATTAGCTACCCCTAACAGCGGTGGGATGAAAGACGTTTGGCTCCACGCCGCGTTACTCGTCGTCTTCGTCAGACTCGTCGGCCTCGTCATCGGCCGGCTCGAAGTTCGTCGGGACGACCGTCGGATGCCGGATCCCGAAGCTGGATTCTGTCGCTGACATCACGACGATACGTTCGGTCCACACACCCAAATAATTACCCATGCGCATACTACATTCCGGCCGGTGTGAGTATGCGTCTGACACATCCACGGCTGCAACCGTGAACAAACGCGGTGCAAACAGGGAGATGTGTCGGCGTTAGAACGTCTCGTCGTAGAGTTCCTGACTGTGTTCGATCGCGTCGACGGCGGCGGCCTTGTCCTCCCAGTCGAGGACCTCCGCGCCTTTGCCTGCTTCGAGGTTTTTGTAACTATTGAAGAACTCGGTGATCTCGTCCTGTGTCTGCTGGGGAATGTCGTCGAGGTCCTCGATGTGGTCGTAGCGCGGATCCTCGGTGGGGACGGCGATGACCTTGTCGTCCTGCTCGCCGCCGTCGTCCATCCCCATCAGCGCGACCGGACGGGCCTCGATCACACAGCCGGGGAAGGTAGCGTCCTCGACCAACACGAGCACGTCGAGGGGGTCGTCGTCGTCGTACCACGTCTGGGGGATGAAACCGTAGTCAGAGGGGTAGTGGACGTTCGAGTGGAGCACGCGATCGAGGACGACCGCCGGGATGTCCTTGTCGTACTCGTATTTGTTCCGTTCGCCCTTCAGACACTCGACGACCGCATAGATCGTTTCCGGCGCGTCGGGTCCCGCATCGAGATCTTTCCAGAGGTTCGTCATACCATCTACCGATTCCCAGACACACACAAAAGTCCTTTCGGGACTCCCCGGCCGTTCGTGTCATCCACACGCATTCCTCACCGGGAGGACATATCCGATGTCGTAGACACTCAAGTAAACCAAACTAACGTTCAGTCGACCTGCATGCGGCCGGTCTACGCTATAAACGGGTGATTGAACGGGTGGTGGCCCGATATAGTTCCCATTCGATTGTCCAGCGGGATTCTAGTTGCGAAGTGTTAAATAGCATGATGACATTTAGCCAACTATGTCAGAGGCACAATCAGTCAGTGATGAGACGGGCATGGCACGCGATCTGACCGCGTTCCAACAGAACATCCTCATGATCCTCGCCGAGGAGTCACGCTACGGACTGGCGATCAAGCGCGAACTCGAGGAGTACTACGGCACCGAAGTCAACCACGGTCGACTGTACCCCAACCTCGACGATCTGGTCGAGATGGAACTGGTCGAAAAGAGCGAACTCGACAAGCGGACCAACCAGTACGAACTGACCCAGACGGGCTACGAGGCCATCCTCGGGCAGTTCGAGTGGGACCTCTCGAAGTTCGTCACCAACCACGACCGCGCACAGGACATCTACGACCTCGTTGACGCCCTGAAGTAAGGCTACTCGGAGGCCTGACTTGGGCAGTCGGCTTCGGAGACGGACAGGAGGTATTCGAGGGAGGTTTCGACGACCTCCCGCTGTGTTTTATCGGGCCACGCGTTCCGCGGGAAGTACTCACGAGTGAACTCCACGAGCTGCTCGTCGGTTGCCTCGTCGACGCGCGCGAGGTAGTGGTTTCCCATGAAATCCGCGAAGGCGCGGGCGTTTTTGCCGTGGATCTCGCCGTACGCTGCGGCGACCGCGTCGACGAGGGCGGCGTTGTGGGCCTCGATTTCCTCCCACGATCCCTCGCCGCTGGCGGTCGACAGCGGGATTTCGACCGCCCGATCGGTGTCCTCGATCCGGTCGAGGACGACGGTGCCGTCCTCGATCCACTCCTCGGGATACAACACGAGCGTCTCGTCTTCCTCACGGATGCGAGCGGTGTAGGCGTGATCGGCCAGCGTTTCATCGCGCCGGCGGCGGTAGGCGTCGGCCTCGCTGTCGTCGCCCACACGTCGGGCGAGTTTGGTCAGTCGTTCTGCAGCCTCGACCGCGTCTTGTGGGAGTTCACTCATCGAGTGCCTCGTTGGCTAAGTCGTCGGCGCGGCTGTTTATCTCTCTCGGGACGTGTTCGAGCGACCAGCGGTCGAACTCGGTCAGGAGTTCCCGAACCCGCACCCGGCGCTCCCGGAGGGTCGGCTCGTTGGTGTTCCACTCGCCGCGGACCTGCTTGACGATCAACTCGGAGTCCCCGCGGACGTCGACCTCGTCGAGTCCGTAGTCGCGGGCGGCCTCCAGCGCGCGGATCAGCGCTTGGTACTCGGCGT
>JAWOEO010000116.1:0-5114 GCA_046482755.1 Halohasta sp.
TCGCCGAGGGCTTGCCGTGGACCACGTCGGGGGCGTGACCGACGGGTGCACCGAGGGTCGCACACAGTGCCTGATGGCCGAGACAGACGCCGAATATCGGGCAGTCGAGGTCGAACACGTCCATCGAAACCCCCGCCGACTGCGGTGTGCCGGGGCCCGGCGAGAGGACGATCCCGTCGGGGTCGAGCCGCCGAATCGCCGCACGGTCGACCGCGTCGTTGCGGCGGACGGCAACCTCGCCGGCGAACTCGCCGACGTACTGGACGAGGTTGTAGACGAACGAGTCGTAGTTGTCGACCACCAGCATTCGGGGCCCACCGTCGACGTTTCCGGCGACCACGCCCGCCGCGCGGTCGCGGCCCGACTCCGATTCAGCAGTGGTCATTCTGCGGCCTCCTCGATAGCGAGTCGACCCGAATCGAGGGCTTCGTCGATGGCGGTAATCAGCGCCCGCCCCTTGGCCATCGTCTCGTCGAACTCGGCGTCGGGCTCGGAGTCGTGGACGATCCCCGCGCCGACCCGGAGCCGATACCGGTCGTCGTGCCGCGTTAGGGTCCGAATAACGATATTGAGTGTCGCCCGGCCGTCGAAGCCGAATATCCCCATGCTCCCGGTGTAGGGGCCGCGCTGGGTCGGCTCCAGTTCGTCGATGATCTCCATCGTCCGCGGCTTGGGCGCGCCGGTAATCGTCCCGCCGGGGAAGACGGCAGCGACGGCGTCGGCCAGCGATCGATCCTCGCGGAGTCGCCCTTCGACCAGCGACACGAGATGCATCACCTCCGAGTAGCGGTCGACCCGGCGGTACTCGCTGACTTCGACGGTACCGAACTCGCTTACCTTTCCCAGATCGTTGCGTTCGAGGTCGACCAACATCGCGTGTTCGGCCCGCTCCTTGTCGTCGTTGCGGAGTTCGGCCTCGAAGGCGTCGTCGCCCCCCGGCGTCTCGCCACGGGGGCGGGTCCCGGCGATGGGTTCGGTCACCAGTCGGTCGCCCACCCGTTCGAGGAGGAGTTCGGGGCTGGCGCTGACGAGGTCGACGCCGCTCCACCGATCGTCACCGCGCCCGGAAAACTCGATCAGGCCGGCATACGGCGCGGGGTTGACTCGCCGGAGCGCGTCGTAGGCTTCGACCGGGTGGACGGCCGCCGGAGCGGTCAGACACTGCGAGAGGTTCGTCTGGAAGGTGTCACCGTCGCGGATACACTCTTTTATCTGCCGAACCCGGTCAGCAAAGGCCGCACGGCCACACGCGCTTTCGAACGTGGCTTCGGTCGCCTCGACCGGTGGCTCGTCGACCTCAGGATCGCCGTCGACGGCAGCCTGCGCGAGCGAACGCGCCCGATCGACCGCGCGGTCGTAGATCGCATCGAGTGCCGCCTCGTCGACCACCGATTTTTCGGGGAGTTTCGGACAGCAGGTCACGTGGAGCGTCACCGGCTCCTCGTGCGGTTCCTCCCAGGCGGCCACGCAGTCGAAGACGCCGACTTGGAGTCGGGGGAGCCCCCGGTCGTCGACGGCCTCGCCGGGCAGCGTTTCGAGTTCGCGGGCGATATCGTAGCTGAGCCAGCCGAACGCACCACACGGATAGGGAACCGAACAGGGCCCGCGGACCAGCGTTTCGCCGGCCAACAGCCCCTCAAGCGCCGCCAGCGACGGGGAGTTACGCCGGTAGTCTCCGGATCGGTCGGGCTCGCGGTCGGCGAGCGCTGCCTCGGCCGAGACGGTGAGCCGGTCGACCGGCTCGGTAGCGAAATACCCCCAGCCGGACTGGCCGCCGGTAGTTTCGAGAAAGACGCCGCCGGGACCGTCACGCGCACGTCGGTACGAAGTAAATGGGTCACTAACCTCGGTGCGGAGCTCGACCGGGACGCGCCCACCCGGCGGTGCGTCGGCAGCCACCGCCCGGAAGGTGGCCCGATCGGTGACGAGAGTCGGCGTTGGCATATCGGATCGGAGCCACCCGCTGGGCCTAACAGTTTCGCGTCCCCGTGGGGCTACCGGTCGTTGGCGCGTTCGATCCAGTCGGCGACGCGCTTCGGCGAGACGTCGATCGCCTCGCCGACGGTCTCGGCATCGGCTGCCGCGAGTTCCGCGACCGATTCGATTCCGGCCCCGTCGAGCCGATCGGCGTAGGCCGGGCCGATTCCCGTGATCGTCTCGACCGGTTCGACGGCCGCTTCGTCCTCGTCTTCGTCGTTGTCGACGTCTTGATTGTCGACCGCTTCGTCGTCGACATCCTCGCCGCCGACGGCTGGGTCGTCTTCGTCGGGAGTGCCGGTCGGCGGTCCGGCTGCCTCCCCCGGTTCGGCGGCCCCATCGGTACCGCCCTCGGGGTCAGTCAGCGACTCCGTCGACGCGCTAGCATCGGTACTGGCGGCGACCGACTCGTCGGCGTCGGTCGACGGTTCGGCCTCGTCGATGACCGCGCCGACGTCGCGGTCGTCCTCGCCGTCGTCGGTCGGTGGCGCGGTTGCTTCGCCCGGTTCGGCCGCCTGCTCGGGATCGTCCGCGGAATCTGTCATCGATCCGGTCGAGGCGGTCGCGTCGGTGCCGGCGGCGACCGGCTCCTCATCGATCCCGTCCTCGGTGGTGGCCGCCCCGCTGGCCTCGCGTTCGACCGTGACGGACGTCTCAGACCGCCGGTCTCCCTCGTCGCGGCCACCTCCGATCCCGAGAATCGACTTCAATTTGTTCAGCAGGGCCATTAGGTGTAGCTACATGGCGACTGTATTTAAACGTTACAAGGGGTCTGTCGGCTCCCGCCGTCGGTAGTCAGTGCCTACTCGGCGTTGAGAGCCGCCCGCAGCGCGTCGTTCATCACGTCGACCGGGGCGTCCCGTCCGGTCCACTGCTCGAAGGCCTCGACGCCCTGGTACAGCAGCATCCACGCGCCGTCGATCGTCCGTGCGCCGGCCGCGCTGGCCTCCCTGAGCAGTCGGGTCTCGATCGGACTGTAGACCGCATCGAGCACCGTGAGATCCTCGTGGAGCAACTCGGCGGGCACCGGTGTCTCGTCGGACTCCATGCCGACGCTCGTCGTGTTGACGAGCACCGACGCGTCGGCGATCTGGGAGTCGAGGGTTTCGAGGCTTCCCCCGGTGGCGGTCGAGAGCTCCGAGGCGAGCCCGATCGCCCGGTCGACGGTCCGGTTGGCGATGTGGATCTCTGCACCGGCGTCGGTCAACGCGAACGCGGCGGCCCGGCCCGCCCCGCCGGCCCCGACCACGACGGCCGACCGCCCCTCCAAGTCAATGTCGTGGTGGTCGAACGCCCGTTTAACCCCGGCAGCGTCGGTGTTGTAGCCGCGTGGCGGGCCATCCTCACGGAAGTCGACGGTGTTGACCGCCCCGATTTCGGCGGCGAGCTCGTCGGCCTCGACGATCGCCGCGACGTCCTCCTTGAACGGGATCGTGACGTTGAGCCCCTCGATACCCAGCGTTTCGGCCCCGACGAACGCCTGCCGGATCTCGTCGACTGCCGGCTCGAAGGCGACGTAGGAGGCGTCCATCCCGAGTTCCTCGTAGGCCGCCTCGTGCATCGGCGGCGACACCGAGTGGCCGACCGGGTTACCGACCAGTCCGTACACATCCATACGTGGTTGTTATACGGCCTATTCTTAAATACTCCCAGTCGAATCGCGCCGCCAAACGGTGGCGTTTTGCGGGTCGACCACCGAGAGTCGGTCGTGATTGGGATCGTCGTCAGCCGGGCCGACCACGCGTCGACACACATCGCCGAGCAGTTGCTGGATCGGGCGGGGTGGACGACCCACACCGACGCCGACCGGGCCGACGCCGACGGCGGCGGCGAGTACCACCAACGGGAGGGGTTCGAACTCCGCTCCTTCGAAGCGATGCACGTCGACCTCGATGCGCCCGAAGTCGCCTTCAGCGATCCCGAATCCCTCGATTTCCTCGTGTTCGTCTCCAAACACGCCGGGGAGACGGGGCGGCTGTTGACGGCGCATTTCACCGGCAACTTCGGCCCCGCGGAGTACGGCGGCGAAGCGGGGGCGTTCGCCCGCGCCGCGCCGGGCGTCCAGAAGGCCGTCGTCGACGCCCTCGACCGCCACGCGCCCGATGCCTACGACGTCGGCATCGAGTGTACCCATCACGGTCCGACCGCGCCGACGGTCCCCTCGCTGTTCGTCGAACTCGGCAGCGACGAGGCGGCGTGGGACGACCCCGAGGGGGCGCGGGCGGTCGCCGACGCCGTCCTGGAACTCAACGAGGCGACCGCCGACCACCGGCCCGTCGAGGGCCCACCCCGCCACGTGGTCGGCTTCGGCGGCGGCCACTACACCCCGCGCTGTACCCGGATCGTCCGGGATACCGAGTGGGCCGTCGGCCACATCGGATCGGACTGGCAGCTGGATGCGATGGGCGACCCCGTGGCCAACCGCGCGGTCGTCGACGCCGCCTTCGCGGCCAGTCGGGCCGAACTGGCGGTGGTCGACGGCGACCGACCCGATCTCGAAGCGGCTATCGAGGACCTCGGCTACCGGGTCGTCTCCGAGACGTGGCTTCGGACCGTCGGTAGTCGACCCCTACCGACCGTGTCCGCCATCGAATCGGCGCTGTCGACGGTCGACGAGGGGCTCCGGTTCGGCGAGGTACGCCTCGGCGACGACGAGTGGCTCGCGGTCAGTCTACCCGACGAACTCATTGGAGCCGCAAACGGCGTCGACGCCGATGCCATCTGGGCGGCTGTCGCCGACAACACGGTCGCCTTCGAGACCGTCGAAGGCGGGACGCTCCCCGCAGGACAGGCGGCGGTGGCGGCAGCCGCCGACTTCGACCGGCTGGTCGACCGGCTGGCGGGGCTGCTGGAGTCGAAATACGAGAGCGTCGAGCGGGTCGACGGCGAGGTCGTCGCCCGACAGACGAGCTTCGATCCCTCGAAAGCGGCGACACTCGGGGTCCCCGAGGGACCAAAGTTCGGTAAACTCGCCGCGGGCGAGGCCGTGACGGTCAACGGCAAGACGGTTGAACCCCACGTCGTCGAGAGCCGGCAGGTCGACCGGTTTCCGGTTCCACACCCGGTATCTCACGAACCCGACACGTAAGGTCAGACGATTGTCTGACAAATGGGGAAAGATAAATACGCTCGGTCCG
>JAWOEO010000214.1:0-3921 GCA_046482755.1 Halohasta sp.
GCTCCGAGGGCCGCCGCCGACTCGCCGTCCCGCCCGAACGGGGTCTCGACTGTGCCGGTCGACTCGGTTCGGCCCATATGGATCTCGTAGCCCGAAACCGGTCCTTCGACTCCCGCAAAGGGCCCTCCGCCGTCGACGTCGAGAGTGGTATCGACTACCTGCTTGTCCTCGCTGAACGTCGTCTCGACCGGCAGGAGGCCGAGACCCGAGAGCGTCGACGTTCCCGCCGGGAGATCGGTTCCTTCGATATCGGCCCGATACATCCGCTCGCCGAGCATCTGGTAGCCGCCACAGAGGCCGACGATCGGGCCATCGAACGCTCGAAGCCGGTCGTCGAAACCCGCCTGTCGAATCGCCAGCAGGTCGTCGACCGTGTTCTTCGTGCCCGGAATCACGACCGCGTCGACGGCTGCTAAATCGGCCGACAGCGGCAGATAGGCGACACGCACGCCGGCTTCGGCCGCCAGCGGTTCGAGATCGGTCATATTCGAGGCTCGCGGGAGCCGCGGGACCCCGACCGTCACCGTCCGGGCGGGCTGGATGCCATCGTCGTCGCCGACGACCGCCCGCTCGTCGACCGCAGGCAGCGCGAGGCTGTCCTCCTCGGGGAGCCCCGGATCGTCGTACGGCAGCACGCCGATGACGCCGACGCCGGTCCGCTGTTCGAACTCCCGGAGTCCGGAGTCGAGCAGCGAGAGATCGCCGCGGAACTTGGTGATGATCACGCCGCGGACCTGCTGTCGGAGGTCGTCGGGCATCAGTTCGAGCGTCCCCACGAGCGAGGCGAAGACGCCGCCGCGTTCGATATCGGCAACCAGAATGATGTCGGCGTCGGCAAAGCGGGCGGTCTCGATGTTGGCGAGATCCCGGTGCTGGAGGTTGATTTCGGCGATCGAGCCCGCACCTTCGGCGACGATCACCTCGTGGTCGGCCGCAAGTCGCTCGTGGGCTGCTACGGCGGCCTCGCGGGCGGCCTCCCAGTGGTCGTCGTAGTAGCTCCCGGCGGCGAAGTGGCCGACTGCCTGCCCGTCGACGACCAACTGCGACTCGCCGCTGCCCCGCGGTTTGAGCAACACGGGGTTGTGGTCGGTCGACGCCGGAATCCGGGCGGCGCGGGCTTGGACGTACTGGGAGACGCCGATCTCACCGTACGGGTCCTCGGACGCATGCGCCGTCGACCGCGGCACCGCCCGCGCGTTGTTGCTCATGTTCTGGGCTTTGAACGGGGCGACCGACACGCCGCGGTCGGCGAGCAGTCGACACAAGCCCGCGGCGACGGTGCTCTTGCCGACGTGGGAGGCGGTGCCGGCGACGAGGATCGTGCGGGCCATCGCGGGAATCAATACTCAGTGCCGCGACGGGCGCGCTGGCCGGCGTCGATCGGGTGTTTCTCTTTGCCGATCTGGGTGACCAGATCGGCGTGGTCGACGAGATAGTCGGGTTCGGTGTGGCTCCCCGTGATCACGAGTTCGAGATCGTCGGGTTTCGAGTCGACCAACTCGACGACGGCTTCGGGGTCGACCAGCTCGCGGTCGGCCGCATACAGCAGTTCGTCGAGGATCAGCATGTGGACGCCGTCTTCGGGCGGGGCATCGAGATCGAGCGGTTCGGAGAGGTCGGCCTCGTCGGCCGCGGCGATCAGGTCTTCGGCGCGCTCGAAGCCGGCTTCGGCGTCGGTTTGGTGGTCGACGTCGTCGCTGCCGTCGGGCAAGGCGTGCCAGCCGTAGTGACCGGTGTTCTCATACGAGAAGCCGGGCATCGCGGCGATGGCATTGTACTCGCCGCGGACGGCTTCGACGCTGTCCGCGCCGCCCTTCATGAACTGGAGCATATGGACCCGGAAGCCGTGGCCGGCGGCGCGGAACCCCATTCCCATCGCAGCAGTCGTTTTGCCCTTGCCATCGCCCCAGAACAGTTGGACGAGGCCGAACTCGTCGGGGGCGGCGGGGTCGATCGGTCGGGCCTCGGGGGTGACGCCGCCGCCCGGCGTGTTCCGGCGGACGGCATCGCGGTCTGTGTCGGTCATCATCGGTGTGTCGGACCGCATGGCTATGTCGGTTGTGTTCGGCCGAGTCGAAAGCCACAGGGCCCCGGCGGCCGATCTACGGGTATGACACAGGGAGCCGAGACCGCCCGCGCGGTCAGCGTCCTCGTGAGCGCGGCCCCCGAGGGGGTCCAGAAGTACACCGCCCGCGTGGCCTGCGAGGACGGCGAGATCGGGGCCGTCGACGCCGGCGCGCTCGAAGCCTTCTTCGAGGTCGACGAAGGCGGCCCCGGACACCAGTTTGTCCGCGCCCGTGCCGTCGACATGACCGGCGAGGCTCGCCACATCGAGGAGCCGACGCCGCTGTTCGCGGTCCGGTTTAGCGAGCCGGTCGAGCTGTCGTCGATCCGGCTCACCTTCGAGACGATCCTCGACCACGCCGGCGAGCGGGTACCCGACGAGGCCCTTCGGTTCGACGCCATCGAGTGACCTGCCGCATCGAACCCCTTTTGAGATGCCGAGCGAAAGACGAGATATGAAGCTACTCGTCGTCGGTGCCGGGGAGATGGGTCGGTGGGTCGCCGACACCGTCGACGCCGCAGTCGCGTTCACCGATGCCGACGCCGACGTCGCCGCGGATGCCGCCGCCGCCCGGCAGGCCCGCCGGGTGCCGACGACCACCGACGAAGCCTTCGATGTCGTCTGTCTCGCCGTCCCGATGTCGGCAGTCGAGGCGGCGGTCGACCAGTATGCCCCCCTTGCAAACGAGGCGATCTTCGACGTTTCGGGCGTGATGGCCGACCCACTTGCCGCGATGGACGCCCACGCTCCCGACCTCGAACGGGCGAGTTTTCATCCCCTGTTTGCTCCACCGCGGGTCCCCGGCAACGTCGCGGTCGTCACCACCGAGGACGGCCCCCACCTGCAGGCCGTCCGCGAGGACATGGCCGGGGCCGGAAACACGGTCTTCGAGACGACCCCCGAGGAACACGATTCGGCGATGGAGACGGTACAGGCGGGGGCCCATACTGCCGTCCTCGCCTACGCGCTGGCCGCCGAGTCGGTCCGCGAGGAGTTCGCCACGCCGGTCTCCGAGCGGCTCGAAGCCGTGGCGACGACCGTCACCGAGGGCGATCCCGGCGTCTACGCCGAGATCCAGTCGACCTTCGACGGCGCGGACGCGGTTGCCGAGGCCGCCCGCGATATCGCCGAGGCCGACGACACACAGTTCGCCGAACTGTATGACGCGGCCAAAGAGCACCTGAGCGTCGACGGCCGGGAGCGCCACCAGTGATCGACCGGCAGTCGGTCCGGGACAACGCGAAATACCTCCAGTCGGTCCGCCCCATCGACCCCGAGGAGATCTGCGAGTACGTCGACGGCCAGCCCCACCCCGCGGTGGTCAGACAGACGCTCCGGGAGGAGGCCTTCGATCTCGGACTCGTCGAGCGCGAAGATGGGACGTTCGTGCCAGTTGGGGAGGAGCCGGTCGACTACCGGCGCTGGACTCCCGAGACGTTCCCCGAGGCCTACAGTTTCGCCCTCGAAGACCTGTTAGTCGAACGCTACGGCGCGAACTGGCACCGCGGCGAGTCGGGAGAGACGCTTAGGGAGCGTATAACCCAGTTAAAGAAAGACTACTTTGCGGGAGCCGATATCGAATACGACGAGACGGCCGCCCTCGGCTACGCGATCTACCACCTGCCGGACTACTACGCCGCGGTCGGCTACGTCCTCGACCTGCTGACCGAGCGGGGCCTCCTCGGCCGGACCCTCCGGGTGTTGGATGTCGGGGCCGGATCGGGGGGCCCCGCTCTCGGACTCCACGACTACCTGTTCGGCAGCGGCGAGAGAACCGACCCCGAGGCCGCCGTGGTCGACTACCACGCCGTCGAGCCCAGCGCGTCGGCCGACGTGCTCGACTCGATGCTCGGCGA
>JAWOEO010000218.1:0-3520 GCA_046482755.1 Halohasta sp.
CGGACCGGGTCGCCGTCGAGCGCAAGTCGGTGTCGGACTTCTTGGATACCCTCACCGGCGGCGACCGCTCGATGTTCGAGCAGGTCGGCGATCTCACCCGCAACTACAGCCGCCCCATCGTGATCGTCGAGGGCACAGACCTCTACGGCGAGCGAAACGTCCACCCCAACGCGATCCGGGGGGCGATTGCGAGCCTCGCCGTCGACTTCGGGGCCAGCGTCCTCCGGACCGACGGGGAGGGCGAGACCGCCGACCTGCTGGAGACGATCGCCAGCCGCGAGCAGCAGACCCGCGACCGGGCGGTCTCGGTCCACGGCGAGAAGGGGGCCAAAACCCGAGCCGAACAGCAGGAGTACGTCGTCAGTTCGATCGCGGATATCGGCCCCGTCACCGCCCGTGCCCTGCTGGATCACTTCGGGACGGTCGAGGCCGTGATGACTGCTCGAAAGGAAGATTTACGTGACGTAACCGGCGTTGGCGAAGTGACGGCGGATACGATCCGTGATATCGTTGGAAGCGAGTATTCTTGAAGTCGGTCGGTCGTTTCCTCACAACCTTTCAGATAGAGATAGTTGGAAAAAAATCTACTATAAGCTCGTCGGCAATCGTGTGAGAGACACACTATGGGACGGTGCACCACCACAGCGCCGCCCATACGACACCACCATGCGAACACAATCCCCCACGTCCCCCTTCGATGTTGTCGGTGTCGACATGACCCGCTACGGGCCACCACAACACGAGCCGTCGACCGGCATGGCCGACTGCCGCTACGGGCCACCACAACACGAACAGCACGCTGAACACCCCGATTGGCTCGTCTCGATCGCCTGTCGGGCGCTCGCTGCCGACGGCCCGGTACAGTCCGTTGCCGCCCCGACGACCCCCGAGTCGGAACCGGACTCGGTCGACCGGGAGCGCGAACGCGCCGTCGTCCGCCAGTAACTCAGTCGAGTGCCGCCAGCGTCTCGGCGGCCTCGCGGGCCGCCGCCAGTAGCTCGCGGGCCCGCCGCGGCTCGTCGGTCTCCTCGGCGGCCCGAGCGAACCGGGTCACCGTCCGCCGGAGCGACTGCCGCGCCTCGGTGAGACTTCCGCCCGTCGCCCCGTCGCCCCCCACCGAGCCCTGCGGCTCGCCGCCGACTGTCGGGGCCGGTTCGCCCGCCGGCTGGCTCCGGGAGTCCGCCGTCTCCTCTCGGACAGTCCCACCCCGCGCGGGCTGTGACTGTGAGGACTGTTCGGATCGCGTCTTCGTAGGCCGGTCGACCTGCGCGGCCGGCCGCGAAGCGTCGCCCGCAACGTCGCCAGTGTCGGACTGGGCGTCGTCGGTCGACTCCGGTTCGCTGTCGGCCGCCTCGGCCTGACAGGTCGAACAGAACGTCTGGCCGTTGTAGCGGAACAGCGGGTCGCCACACCGGTCGCAGTGTTTGTTCGTCATCGTCGCCCCCTTCAGCAGCAGCTCGCTCATTCGCTGAGTGTCGGCCCGTTTCTCCTCGTCGTCGGCGAACTTCTTCCGAAGCTTCTCGCGTTCGGCTTCCTTGTCGAAGTCGCTCATGGACGACGAGAGGGGCCTGCGGTGGAAAAACACAGCGGCTCGACGCGCCACGCTCCCACCGAAACTTACAGGGAATTCCCGCGCGTCACTATCATCCATGACAAAAGTCAGCATCGTCGGAGCGGCCGGCACAGTCGGGGCAGCCACTGGCTACAGTCTCGCGCTTCGAGACGTCGTCGACGAGATCGTCTTCGTCGACATTCCCGACATGGAAGACACGACAGTGGGACAGGCCGCCGACACTAACCACGGGATCGCCTACGACTCGAACACGGCGGTCCGACAGGGCGACTACGCCGAGACGGCGGGCTCGGATGTCGTGGTTATCACGGCGGGCATCCCCCGGTCGCCGGGCGACACCCGGCTGGATCTCGCCGAGGACAACGCCCCGATCATGGCGGACATCAGCGCCTCGCTGGCCGAGTACACCGACGACTTCGTTACCGTCACCACCTCGAACCCGGTCGACCTCCTGAACCGCCACCTCTACGAGGTCGGCGACCGGCCCCGCGAACACGTCATCGGCTTCGGCGGCCGGCTCGACTCGGCGCGGTTCCGCTACGTCCTGAGCCAGCGGTTCGAAACCGGCCCGCAAAACGTCGAGGCGACGATCCTCGGCGAGCACGGCGACGCCCAGGTCCCGGTGTTCTCGAAGGTCCGGGTCGACGGCCGCGACCCAGAGTTCAGCGATGAGGAAAAAGAAGAGATCCTCGGCGACCTTCAAGAGTCGGCGATGGACGTCATCGAGCGCAAGGGCGCGACCGAGTGGGGGCCGGCCACCGGCGTCGCCCACACCGTCGAGGCGATCGTCGAAGACACCGGCGAGGTACTCCCCTGCTCAGTCGTCCTCGACGGCGAGTTCGGCCACAGCGACACCGGCTTCGGCGTGCCGGCCAAACTCGGCTCGGATGGGGTCGAAGCGATCGTCGACTGGGAACTCGACGACTACGAGACCGACCTGCTGGCCGAGGCCGCCGACAAACTGGCCGACCAGTACGGCCGCATCGCCTGAGGCTCGCTCCTACAGCCGTTCGGCGATCGCGGCAGCCGTCTTCTCGCCGACGCCGTCGACGTCCTGGAGGTCCTCGACCGAGGCGTTCCGGACGTTCTCGACGCTGCCGAACCGGCCGAGGAGTCGGCTTCTGGTCTGTGGGCCGACGCCCGGAATCCCATCGAGCGCCGTGGCGACCTCGTCGCGGAGCGTCTGGTGGTACTGGACGGCGAACCGGTGGGCCTCGTCACGGACACGCTGGCAGACGTGGAGGTGGCCCGCGTCGCTGGGCCAGTCGAAGACGCGGTCGGGCGTGACGACGAGTTCCCGCTCCTTGGCCAGTGCGACCGCCGGCACGTCCCAGCCCGCCGCGTCGAGGGCGTCGACGGCCGCACCGAGTTGCCCCTCGCCGCCGTCGACGAGGAGCAAGTCGGGGTCGGGCCGGTCGTCCCGGCCGTCGACCGCCCGTTCGGCGCGCCACGCGACCAGTTCGTACATGTTGGCGTAGTCGTCGTTGCGATCGGTGAGTTTCTTGCGGCGGTAGTCGCCGGTTTCGGCACTGCCGCCGACGAAACAGACGTTGCTCCCGACGACGTCCCGACCCTGCGAGTGGCTCACGTCGAACCCTTCGATCCGTTCCGGTCGACCGATCCCGAGTTCGTCGCCGAGTCTGCCGAGGGGGTCGCCGCTGGCCGGTCGCTGGCGGGCGTTTTTGAGCGCGAGGTCGACCAGTTTGGCCTCCCGACCGGCTCCCGGCACGCGGACGTCGACGCCCTCGGCGACCAACCAGTCGGTGACCTCCTCGTCGGTTGGTCGCTCCGAAAGCAACAGCGCGTCGGGGAACTCGCGTTCGGCGTAGTACTGGGGGATGAACGCCGACAGCAGCGCCGGCACGCGCTCCTCGCCGTCGGGGGCATCGAGGCTGTGCCGCGAGCGGTCGACCAACTGCCCGTCCTCGCTGTGGAGCCGCGCCACCG